>NYTP01000068.1 GCA_002683575.1 Bermanella sp. | reverse complement strand
GCCATCGAGCAAGACAGCCTCAAAGCGAGCTTTATTGCCATCGTCCAAGCATGCAATAAACACCTTAGCCAACAAACAAAAGCCGCTTAGGCATAAACGACTTTATTTAACCCAGGCCTTTTACATGCACTTTTCGATTTAAGTTCTATTCTAAAGATATAGCCATATTTTTAGGATAGACGCATGTGGAATGCCCTTGCCATCCGACTAAAGCTCTCCATCGTCATTGGCGGAGCCCTTCTGGTCAGTTTGATTGCCTCAACCCTTATCAGCAACAATGCCATGCGCGACATGGTCATGGGTCGCATTGAAACAGAGGAGATCCCTGCATCACTCAACGCCGTCGCTAATGCAATTGAGAAGGAAATCAGCACCCCTATCGCCATCTCCAAATCCATTGCCCAAAACTACTACACCAACCAATGGCTTGCTCAAGGAGAGTCATCCGAATCCATGCCGGATGTCATTGCATACCTTAAAAATATGCAAACTCAGAATAACGCCATTACATCGTTTATTGTTTCAGGTAATACAAAAAATTATTACACACCAAAAGGCCTTAGCCGCCAGGTGACTCAAAGCAATGACAAATGGTTTTTTGAATTTATCAACAGTAAAAAACCTTATACCTTAGATATCGACTCTGACCCAAAACTTAAACAGCTCGCTTTATTCATTAATTATCGAACTCAAGATGGAAAATCCATTGCAGGAATCGGCATGAGCATCAACCAGGTGACTGACATCATTAAAGGCTACACCATTGGTGAAAAAGGCCTGGTATTTATTGCTGATAAAAATGGTGAGATACAAATTCACCCCGATGAATCTGTAAAACCTGGCACTACTATTAATGCCTTGATGAATGACAATTTAAGTACTGAATTATTAAATAAAGAAAGAAGCACCATCATTGAAACCCACGAGAACAAGAACAGCTTATTGGCTGCGCAATATTTACCCAGTTTAGATTGGTATGTGGTTGTGGACATTCCAACGGAAGAAATTCAAGGCCCGATCAATGCCTCATCATTAACATTAATTTTACTAAACTTAATTGTTGCTGGCGTATTAATCGCCATAGGTCTATGGGTTGCCATGGGGGTAGCAAGGCCGGTCCATAGAGCCTCAAACATGCTCAATCAAATTGCTTCAGGGGATGCTGACCTTACCCGTCAAATGCCCGTAGATACTCAAGATGAAGTGGGCCAATTAGCGAAAGCCTTTAACCATTTTGTTCATCAACTTAAAGTCCTTATTCAGGCCGTCGGGGATACCGCAAAAGAAGTGACCTATACCGCTGAAGAATTGAATCAAGCCGCAGCGAAAACCGAAACGAACACAGACAACCAGCAACAAAGCGTCGAAATGGTGGCCGCCGCCATTAATCAAATGGGGGCTACCGTTCAAGAAATTGCACAGAATGCTAATGAAACAGCCGATGCAGCCAAACAAGCTAGTAAGGAAAGCCATGACGGCCAACTTGTGGTTAACACCACTGTTGATGGTATCAATAGTTTATTCGACAAAATGCAAGGTGCTTCAAAAGTGATCACGACGCTGGCCACCGACGTGGGTGAAATCAGTACCGTATTAGCTGTCATCAAAGGCATTTCAGAACAAACCAACTTACTGGCTTTGAATGCTGCCATTGAAGCCGCGCGAGCCGGTGAACAAGGCCGAGGATTTGCGGTGGTTGCAGACGAAGTAAGAACACTGGCCCAGCGCACACACGAGTCCACAGAAGAAATAAACACCATGGTTCTTAAGTTACAAAATGGCGCTCAAGATGCGGTTAGCGCCATGAATAGCGGCATCGAAACAGCACAGGATTCGGTAGAAAGTGCCGACACAGCCGGTAAATCCCTAGCGAAAATCACCCAAGCCATCAACGCCATTACTGATCTAAGCATGCAGGTCGCTACAGCTACTGAAGAACAAAGCTCAGTTGTAAACGAACTAAATAATCATATTTTGAATATCAAAACCATGTCCGATGATACAGCTCAAGAAACTAAAACCGTCAGTAAAAAATGCAAAGAACTCACCGACGCTTCAGGCCGCTTAAACGGCATGGTTTCCCAGTTCAAACTGAAATAAGTCTGTTTAAGTAATCATTAAAGCCAAGCTTAATGATTGCTTAAACCTCGCTCCCAAATCGCCTGAACATTAAAAGATGTTTACCTTTTAATCCCAACCATAATGTCGCCACAATAAACACGCCACTGACAACATATAAACTAAACGGCACACTGATGCCTTGGGCAATGGCTCCTGCCAGTACACCAGACATGGCTGAGACCACTTGTGAAATAATCGTGTAAATACTCATTACCCGCCCACGAATCTGAATAGGCGTAAATTGCTGTAAACCCGCCACAATAAAACTCACAATCACACCCGCAAGTGACGTCCCAATAATTAAGGCAATACAACTAAATAAAACAGATTCCACATAACCTATGACACCGATACACAACCCACACAGAAACAGCATAACAACCATTGAGCGACCAATGTGCAAATAGTGTTTCAGCTGCATGGCTGCAATGCCGCCAATAATTAAAGAAAAGGCAATCAATCCCAAATATTGACCTTTTTCTTGAGGGTTAAGACCCAACCGTGCCTCAGCAATCTGAGGCAGAATCACTTGCATGGGTCCCATCAATAAATAACCAATAATTGCAGCAAACAAGAGTTGTGGAATAATTGGCGTTTGTTTTAACATGGCAAAACAATCTAGCCATTCTTTTTTAAGCTTATCATGGGATAAACGCTGATGAATGTTAGGTGCATTAATCAGTAAAAGACTTGAAAGTATGAACATCCCAATACTTAAAAATGCCACACCCTGCCAATCGTACCAGAGTTGAACTTGAGTAATAATGATAGGTGCAAGACCAAACCCTAGCATCACTAATAAATTAAATGTGATGGTAGCTTGCGCCAATTTATCACCTTGAACGTAACTCCCCATGGACGATAAACGCGCCGGCGCTACAAACGCCCAGCCTACACCGACACTGAAACTGGATAATAAAAAAAGTGCAATAGAGTATTTAGGTTCAAACCACATCACACACAACATACCGGTCGCACCGAGCACAAAAAAATTCTGCGCTATTAGCAACACCCGTTTAGAGCTATAACGATCTATGTATGCACCCGCTACCCAACCAAAAATAATTGGCGGTCCAAAACACAGACCATAAGACAGGCCTGCTAACAAAGAAGAGTCAAACTTAGCCAAGCTATACAAGATGGCCGTGTAGTTGACCATATGCCCTGCTACGAACGCTAAAAAACAAGACACATAAAAAATAATTAACGACATGAACAACCTAAAATAAGCGAGCACACAAAAGTGTACTCGCCAGTTAATTTAATTAATAACAGGGTCTAATACAATCAAGCTTGGCTGTGCGTCTTCGATATGCCAACTGGGGAAACTGGAATTAGTGATATACACCATGCCGTTTGGCGCTATTTCCACATCTCGAGTAAACGTCACTCGCTTAGGCATAGGATAATGCTGCCAGCGATTCTCTTTGAAATAATAAGCATACAATGCATCACTGGTATTACCGTTCACCCAAACAATATTGCGTGATTTATCGATGTTTAATGAATAAGGTGTTTCACTGCCTATTGGTTTTACAGGGATATCGAAAAACTCAAATTCTTCTTTTTCTTGATCGAATCGCACAATTTGAGACTCAGGAAACGCAGCAATCCATACACCACCCTGTGCATCAATTCTCAAACGACGCGGACCATGAAAAGGGGTTTTGTACATTTTAATATCATGGGTTTGTGGATCAATACGACCAATACTATCGGCATGAAGTCGGGCAAACCAAATACCACCATCTGGTGCCACATCTAAACCATAGGGTAAAGGTACACCGGTAGAATCACGATCAACCGCTGCCCAGTTCGCAACAGGCAACCCCCAACTCATGAGTTTCAGCAGAACGCCCATTAAATTAACGGTTACCGTTTCTTTAAATGAACGACTGGGTAAATCAAATAACGTAAACTCACCAGAAGCGCGATTAAACATACCCACTTGATTCGACAGCGCCAAGGTAAACCAAACATTATCATCTTGGTCCACTCGCAATGTATGCGGGTAATACCCCTCATCCATTAGGTGATTGGTCCATTTTTTAGTGGTTGGATTAAATTCAATAATTCGCTGCTGATAAGATGCCGTAATAAAAATATTGCCATCAACAGCGCTTTGTGCGAAAGAATGAATCCCTGCAAAGGTTTCATGCTTAGGGAATTCTTTTAAACGTGCCCCTAATAAACCGCCCAGTTGATCACCCTTTTCTCGCGGCAATTTATACACCTGATACTCACCGGTTTTAGGATTAATCTCATACATTCGATCCTGCAAATTATCACCAACGTAAACCAACCCATTGGAGTGGTACAACAGATCATGCATCTGGGAAAAACTGTCTCCAATAGGCCACTCTTTAACACTGGCATTAGCTAGGTAAGTGTCCCAAGGTGTTCCCTCTTTTATGAGCGAAGGGTCTGCATTTAACGTCCCATATTTTTCATGCAGTAACTCAGGCAACTGATCTTGTGCGTCATCAGCTAAACGAGCGCCATAATTCACCATACGATAAATGGTTTCATCCCATTCTTGTACACTGCGATCTCTGCGCAAATACATAGAACCTTGCTGATGGCAAAACCCACACTGCATAATATAGTGCTTCTTTAAACCTTCTTCTAAATCCAATGCCGCAAGCCAAGTATTCGCTGGCCGAGACGCCGCAAGCAATATGGGGTCAAGTTCAGCTTGCATTACCGCTTTCCAGTCATCTTGTGCAGACATTTCGATGGTTAGATCCTTATAACCCGGCTTGCGTAAGCGATAACGAACTTGAGCGTCCGTAGTCGCTTGAAACCTAGCTCTACCATTATTATCGGTAAACACAGTAGACGTGCCATTTGAACGATTAAGCACACCCTCGGGCGGATACCCACTATCGCTTCGGTCAAGAGTAAAACCCGCTACGGGTGTATTACTCACCATTACGATTGACAAAGGCTCGCCCGCTTCATCCACCACACTAATGGTTCCCGCATATAGGGCAAGACTCGTTAGACTTGAGAACATGAACACTAACACTCGAGACATCATGATTTGACATACTCCTTTTGGCTTTGATCAAGAAATGCAAAAAAAGCCTGTTCAGTTGATTTTGCAGGCTGATGATTGAAAACTTTTTTTATTTTTTTATTCGCCAGCACTGGCCTAAATTCAATAAATTTAACTTGTTCTGGCCCATACTGAGACAAACCTAATGGTTTAAGTATGAACAGTACCGCTCTTAATAAACCGGACGGAATACCAACATAAGGCTTCTTCAAATGTTTCGCGATTTGTTTTAAGGTGAGCGTTCCATCCCCTGCTACATTGAATACTCCAGCCACATCGGTTAATGCGGCTTCAATTAAATATGCAACTAAATCATCAACCCAAATAATGACAAATGGTGATGGCGAACCGGCAATACCTGTAATGATTTTCTTACTAAACATGCTAGTAATTGGATTTTCAAAATTAGGCCCAAGCACCGTCCCAGGTCTTAGAACCACCTGTTGTAATGCTGGGTATTTCGCTCGATAGTACGCAAGCATTTCTTCCACCTGTCGTTTATGGGACGAGTAGAAATAATCATCATTCCCACGAACGGGCATATCCTCAGTTAGCCATTGCGGGTTATCGGACCAGTAACCATATGCCGCACCACTGGATGTAACCACTATTTTTTTTACACCTATTTCAACAGCTGCATCTAACAAACTTTGAGTGGCTTTTACGTCGATGTCATAAGCCTGCTCACGACTCATATTTTCGGGCAACTGAATGATCGATGCCAAATGTATAATCACATCGGGTTTAATCTGCTTAACCCACTGAATAAATGCCGGGTCACGAATATCAAATGATTTATGAGTACTTTGCACACACCCCGGGAGGGAAGCTAAAGCCGTAGTGTATAAATCCACTTGAGGATTATGCTGAAAATCATCCACCAGCCTTGAGCCAATATCCCCCGCGGCACCTGTAATTAATATCTTCATGATAAGACCTTATTTTTTCTGGTAAGCACCCAGCGACATACACCGGCAAAGATCAAACCCGATACGATGTGCCAAGTCCCCCAGAATGCACTGATTAATGCCATCGCATATTGACCATCAAACTGAGTAAATACGATTGCAATGGCCAGCGAGGAATTCTGCATACCCACTTCCAATGTGACGGCTTTCTTATCCGCTGAATTTAATTTCGTTGCCGTTGAAAATAAATAACCAATCGACAACGCCAACGCGTTATGGGCTAACACCACGAAAAACAGCATGCTGAAATGCTCTACAAAGTGTTCTTGGTTTCGATATATCGCAATAAAAATAAACACAAATAATGCGATTAAACTTAGGTACTTCAATACACCATGAAGCGCTTGTGCAACTTTAGGGGCATAATATTGAATCAAAAAACCAAGTATTAAAGGTAAGGCCAGCACCAAGATCAGCGATGCTAAGATATCCGCAGCGCTGACATTAATATCCAATAAAAGCTGATTCGCCACAGGATTCAAACTCGCCCAAAATACAAAATTAATAGGCAACAACACCACGGCAACAGCACTGGATATAGCGGTAATAGAAATAGATAAGGCGGTATTCCCACCAGAAAGATGGGTAATAAAGTTAGACAAAGCACCACCTGGACAGGCAGCTACTAGAATCATTCCCAGCTCAATCCCACTGGGTAAATCTAAAATCAGTGTCAGCAAACAAGTGAATGCAGGCAAGAGTAGGAACTGTGCAAACAATCCAATCATGGGTGCTTTTGGTGTCTTCGCCACATTCAAAAAATCTCTAGGGCGAACATCCAATGCAAGGCCAAGCACCATAAGCGCCAAGGTTAAACTTAGCACCCATTGCTGGCTGGCATCATAATGAATTTCTGGCATGGCGGACTCTGTTTCTATGTAATTCCCATACTTTAATGGAAATAACTCGGGGAATACTGACCATAAAGGTCAAATAATGGCATGCAGGGTCAATTTTTTAAGAATTCAATCATTCAACCACAGTAGCGTCTCGGTATCGCTTAGGCGTACTTCCTGTCCAGCGCTTAAAAGCTCGTTGAAACGCACTTTGTTCTGAGAAACCAAGGCGCTCACTCACATAAAGCACACTGTTATGGGTTTGCCGTAAATACGTCAAAGCCAATTCTTTACGAATGGCATCCAGCACCTGACTATAGCTAGTACCATACTCATGCAGTTTACGCTGAGTGCTGCGTACACTCAGGTTTAGATATTGGGAGACCTCCTCTATATCCGGCACATGGCTGGGCAGTGTTTTCACCACGTAATCCTTAATGACCTCCAATGGTGAGGTAAACGTCTGCTCTTCCAGCATCGCTTGCGCATGGGCCAGCAGAACCTTATGAGTTTCAGTATCACTTTTTCGTAACGGCACTTGCAGTAACTTATCGTCTACTTCCAGCCCGTTATAGCTGGCATTAAAAGTAACTGGGCATTGAAAATACGCCTCATAAAGCGCGGCATCACCATGGGGTTTATGGGTAAAAGACACACAATTAGGTGCATAATCCACTTGATTAGTGAGCTCACGGGCCAGACTGACCAGTCCCGTCACCACCTGCTCAGCTAGATGGTAACTGCAGTTATAAGCCGGCACCCATTGTAGTGTGGTGATGCCATCTTCACTGCTTTGCAGTGGAGCGCCCATATTTCCAGATAATGATTGAAATCGATATTGGGCCTCCATGGCTGCTTGAAAGCTTTGCGACGTAGATGCAATCAAGCCTAATACCCCCCAGCGCCCTGCCTCAAACTGCTGCCCATGATGAAACCCAAGAAAAGGATCTTTCAGGTACTGACTGATAAATAACAGTAGGGATTCATAACGATGAACATCAATTAATAGGCGCGAATCATTCAATTGATCCTCTGTGAGGCTAGCTTCTTTGAGCATATGGGTTCGATGCACACCATAACGTTCGCCATAATTAATGAGGGAGCGTACTAATTGAACTGCGATCTTTGGGATAAAGGAGTGGTTTGTGGAATTCATGCCAGCATTAAAGCAAATTGGCACCAAGAGTCAATCAGCTTACATAGGCCAGCTGAATAGACCCTTGAGAACAATAAAGTGCTAGAGCTTGAATCGAGACACTAGATTCGTCAGCTCAGTAGAAAGCTGGCCCAGGGACTGGGAGTTATCTCTTAACTGCTCTGCGCTTTCGTTTGCATTAGTGGCTTCGTCATTAATACTAACAATATTACGCTGAATCTCTTCACCCACCTGGTATTGCTCTTCTGCAGCAGCGGCAATCTGAGTAGCCATATCCCGTATTGTTGAAACAGACGTCTGAATTGATTCAAATACAACACGGGTATTTTCGGTGGCCTCTACCGTTTCTCGGGTATGCTCGATACTACTGGAAAGTTTCCCTGATACGTTTTGAGTTTGGCTGGTCAAGTTAGACAATAAGGTATCAATCTCTTCCGTTGACTCTGCGGTTTTACCAGCAAGGGTTCTCACTTCGTCGGCGACTACCGCAAAGCCTCGGCCTTGTTCGCCGGCACGTGCCGCTTCAATAGCAGCATTTAATGCTAATAAGTTGGTCTGCTCAGCGATGCCTCGAATCGTATCTAAGATACTCGTGATATTAGCGCTTTGCTCTACCAAGGTCGTCATGGCTTCATTGGAGTCATTAATAACCGTTACCAATTTATTGACCGAAACGGATGTACCTTCAATAAATTGTTGCCCCTGTGTGACATGCTTTTGGCTTTCATCGGCTGCGGTTGCGGTTTCCCCACAATTTTTTGCCACCTCGTTGGAGGTAGCAACCATTTGATTAAATGCCGTTGAGACTTGATCAATTGCATTAACTTGATGGTCTGCAATGGAGCCGAGACGGGAAGAAAGTTCACTGGCTTGATTAGCCTGCTCTTTTACACCCTCGGCGCTGTCACGTATTTCAGAAACCAGTTTATGCACGATGCTGATAAATTGATTAAACGCTTTCGTCATTAAACCGGTTTCGTCATTGGTTTTAATTCGCATGCGCTTGGTAAGATCCCCTTCCCCTTGCGCCACTTCATCCATACCATCTGTCACACGCTTCATTGGGCGAGTAATGACCCCTGTAATCCAATATCCCAATAACAAGAATAAACCCACCATAATTAAAGAAATAATAAACATAGAGGCTTCTAATTTTTGTGTGACGGCAAATACCTCACTGGCTGGTTTTAAACCGATGAACTTCCAGCCAATGGCTTCTGAAGTGTAAATCGTGGCAAACCAGGTCTCACCATCTAGCTCTACCTCGGTAAAGTCCTGTGATTGTGCCAACAAGCTATAGCCTTCACTAATATCAGAAAATTGCTTGAAATTGTTTTCTGGCACGGCGGAATCCGCCAAGATACGTCCTGTCTCTTCTATGAGAATCATGTAACCCTTTTCACCAAATTTGATTTCATTCACCATATTGGTCAACTTGGAAAGAGTCACATCAATCCCCACAGCGCCCACTATGCCGCTATTAGTTTTGAATGTATGGGTATAACCTAAAATAGGCGCACCAGTATTAAAGTCGCGGTAAGCCGGCGTGCGTACCGGCGCATTCATACTACCTTTGGCTGACGCATACCAAGGACGAACAGTGGGGTCATAGGTGCTCATATCTTCAGTTGGCCACTGAATATAGCCGCTGGTATCTATCCCTAAATACACATAGGTTAAATCCGTGTGGCTCTCGCCAAAGTCCTCTAATATACGGTACGCTTCAGCCTCAACATCAGAATTGCCTAAAGGGTTCATTGGCCCTGGCTTAGCCGCTTTATAATTAACTATATTCTCGTCTAAAGCCTTTACCGCTTCTGTCTGCGCCAGAAACTTCACATCTTCCGCCAAGCCATTCAAATATAAATAAAAAGTTTGGTCTATCTTCTGTATCTCAGACAAACTGCTTTCTTTGAATTGATCAACTGAGCTGGTACGAAACTGCATGGCAGACATCACAGCGACAATCGTCACAGGCAAGATAACCGCTGAGATAAGCAGTATCAGGAAGCGCATACGAATAGTCATAAAAAGGCTCATTTAAAAAACAGACATCTTTAATATATAGCCCAAATATGGATTAAAAGCCTTTTTTGAACGATTAAGAAAGCAAAAAAAACCTGTAGTATTGGTCAATACGACAGGTTTTAATACGCTGAGTTAGATAAGTACTAATGCACCATTTGCTTGGCTACAAAAGTTAATGCATCACCTTCAACGTCCACAACAATATTATCACCACTGACAAATTTGCCCGATAAAATATCTTGCGCCAGTGGATTTTCGATCCAGCGCTGAATGCTGCGACGCAAAGGTCTGGCACCGTAAACGGGGTCATATCCTTGGGCAACCAATCGATCAATAGCATCGTCTGATAATTCCATGGTCAATTCACGTTCTTTCAAACGCTTACGTAACTGATCAAGTTGAATATCAGCAATGCCACGAATCTGAGCGCGCATTAGCGGATGGAAAACAACAACCTCATCAATCCGGTTAATAAACTCAGGACGGAAATGACCACCTACGATATCCATCACCGCCAGCTTCATATCCTCATATTCGCTTTCTGTTTGCTCTTTACCTTCATTGGCCTGACTTAGAGTTTGAATCACGTCACTCCCCAAATTAGAAGTCATAACCAGTACCGTATTTTTGAAGTCCACCGTGCGCCCTTGGCCATCCGTTAACTGGCCATCGTCCAATACCTGTAACAGGATGTTAAATACATCTGGGTGCGCTTTTTCAACCTCATCAAGCAAGATAACGCTGTAAGGTTTACGACGCACGTGCTCCGTTAGGTAACCACCTTCCTCGTAACCGACGTAACCAGGAGGCGCACCGATTAGACGGGCCACGCTGTGTTTTTCCATAAACTCAGACATATCCACCCGAATCATGGCATCTTGGGAATCAAACATAAAATTAGCCAATGCTTTGCATAGCTCTGTTTTACCCACCCCCGTTGGGCCTAAAAATAAGAAACTGCCGTTGGGTCTGCGTGGGTCACTTAAACCCGCACGACTTCTTCGCACCGCATTGGATACCGCCACAATCGCATCGTCTTGACCCACAACATGTTTGTGCAATTCATCTTCCATGCGCAGTAATTTTTCGCGCTCACCTTCCAGCATTTTAGCCACAGGCACGCCGGTCCATTTAGATACGACTTCAGCAATTTCTTCTTCGGTCACACGGTTACGTAACAAGGTAAAGTCATTATTGCCTTTCGCTGCTTCTTCCGCTGTATCTATTTGCTTTTCAAGTTCGGGGATGGTGCCATATTGCAGTTCTGACATACGCTGCAAGTCCCCTGCTCGACGGGCTTGTTCCATTTCGACTTTTGCTTCTTCTAACTTTTCTTTGGCTTGCTTAGAGCCTTCAAGAATCAGTTTTTCTTTTTTCCAAACTTCTTCTAGCTCTACGTATTCGTGACCAACGCGATTTATTTCCTGGTTGATTTCACTTAAGCGTTTAATAGAGCCAGAATCATTTTCTTTGTTCAGCGCTTCACGTTCAATCTTTAACTGAATTAATCGACGCTCTAAACGATCCATATCTTGCGGCTTACTGTCAATTTCCATACGGATGATGGAGGCCGCTTCATCAATTAAATCAATGGCTTTATCCGGCAACTGACGGTCTGTGATGTAGCGAGTCGACAATTTCGCCGCGGCGATAATCGCGCTATCGGTAATTTGTACACCATGGTGTACCTCATAACGCTCTTTTAAACCACGTAAAATAGCAATGGTATCTTCGTCGTTTGGCTCATCCACTATGACTTTTTGAAAGCGTCTTTCAAGGGCCGCATCTTTTTCTAAGTATTCGCGGTACTCATCTAAGGTCGTGGCACCGACACAATGCAGTTCGCCTCGACTAAGAGCCGGCTTCAACATGTTGCCGGCATCCATCGCACCATCTGATTTACCTGCACCGACCATGGTATGAATTTCATCGATGAATAAAATGATATTGCCTTCTTGCTTGCTCACTTCTTTAAGCAAGTTTTTTAAACGCTCTTCAAAGTCTCCACGGAATTTAGCACCCGCCAACAGCAAGCCCATATCCAGTGATAATATTTGTTTGTTCTTTAAACCCTCAGGCACTTCACCATTTACAATGCGCTGAGCCAGCCCCTCAATGATGGCGGTTTTACCGACACCAGGTGAGCCAATTAACACTGGGTTATTTTTAGTACGGCGCTGAAGCACTTGGATCGTGCGGCGAATTTCATCGTCACGGCCAATCACAGGGTCAAGCTTACCTTCGGCGGCTCGTGCGGTTAAATCCACCGTGTACTTATTTAGAGCTTCGCGATTATCTTCGGCGTTTGGATCATCGACAGATTCACCTTGACGCACGGTATCAATGGCGCGCTCTACATTTTCTTTTGTTAAATTAAACTCAGCCAACACACTGCCCGCTTCGCCCTTATCATCAAGGGCGGCGAGTAACACAAGGTCACTGGAAATATATTGATCACCTCGTTTTTGTGCCAGACGATCAGTTAAATTCAGTACCCTGCCAAGTTCAGGTGCCAAACTTAAATTGCCATCGGGCGAAGATACCGTGGCAAGCTGCTCTAATTTTTCATTCAACTTGGTTTTTAATTGATTCACTTGAACATTTAACCCTTGTAATAAAGGTCGAATGCCACCAGGGGTTTGATCCAATAGCGCAAGCAATAAATGAAGCGTGTCTATTTGACTATGGTCCTGACCCAAAGCCAACGATTGCGCATCAGACAGAGCCTGCTGTAAAGAGGTGGTAAATTTATCCATTCGCATTTAAGTATTCCTCATGCACATTTTCAATGACTCAGTAATGGTGCCTATCGCTCTGTTTTTCAAGGAAGTTTCTATTGACCTGCATCAAATAAAGCGGACTTCTGTATAATAGCTGCCCTTCCTAGATGTAACGAATGTGCCGCTATATATGCCAAATAATGTAATCCAAGGTGCTCTACTGATTTTGTTAGGCGAAGGCCTACTGGCGCTTATGGGCGCTATCATCAAACACTTAAGCCATGACATGCCCACTGAGCACATTGTGTTTTATCGCAATTTGTTCGGCCTGCTCATGCTGATCCCTATTGTGATGCATAACGGCATTGCTGAGTTAAAAACCTCCGTTTGGCATTTACACCTATTACGTGCAGGCGTTGGCTTGACCGCCATGTATGGATTCTTCTATGTCATTGGCAACATGCCACTAGCTGAGGCTTTCTTAGTGAAACTCACAAGCCCATTTTTCATGCCAATCGTGGCAGCCATCTGGTTAGGTGAGTCCATTAAGGCAAAAACCGGATGGGCAATAGCCATCGGTTTTATTGGTGTGATGTTCATCCTGCGTCCAGGCACTGAAAACTTCACCCCTATTGCCTTGGTTGGTATCGGTGCAGCCGCTTTGGCCAGTACCGCAAAAGTGTGTATTCGTCGAATGGGCAGCACTGAATCTAGTGTGAGAATTGTGTTTTACTTTGGCGCCATCAGTACCGTGCTGTCTGTCATCCCATTATTCTGGAGCAACTTTTGGCCAACTGCGGCACATTGGCCCTGGATTATTTTAATGGGGCTTGTGGCCACCTGTGGTCAACTGGCATTAACTCGCGCCTATCGCATTGCAAACCCTGGTCAGATTGGCCCCTATGTCTATAGTTCGGTGGTATATGGTGCCACACTCGGCTGGGTGTTCTGGGGGGAAACCTTGCTGGTGACAACGGTGATTGGTAGCGCACTCATCATCGTAGCCGGCTTATGGAATGTCAGTGGTAAGCAAAAGAAAGCCACCTAAATAGAGGTGGACTAGCGCTATCTAACCACTGCTGCTAGTTTTAAGCATTATGAGCATTAAAGTCGCATATGTTTAAACCCAGAATACTGACATTCATCCTGATGTGTGCTGTTTTTAGTACGCACACTCATGCCATTGGGCTAGAGGTCAAGGTCGGTGGCTACTTGTTCCCGCCTTTTGTTCAGATGCGAGGACAAGAGATCACTGGGTTAACACTCGATCTCATTAAGCTGCTCAACCAGGAGCAATCCCAATTCCAATTTAAGTTTGTTTCCACCAGCCCCAAACGGCGTTACCGTGACTTTAAACACGGCATGTATGATGTAATTTTCTTTGAAAGCAAACAATGGGGCTGGGAAAGTGCGCCACTTGAAGAAAGCGAGGTATTCCTCACAGGCGGTGAAGTCTTCTTTACCCTTAAAAGTGACAACCGCACGCAAGCGTATTTCGAAGATTTGGAAAGCAAACGTCTTGTGGCCATTCTCGGGTTTCACTACTCGTTTTTAGACAATGAAACCAATAGCAATATTTTAAAGCAACACCACAACATCAAGTTGATGAACTCCCCTAAAACCGTCATCAATCAAGTACTGAGTAATAAAGCCGATATTGGCATTGCCACTTATTCTTATTTGCAGGGTCAAATGCAACATAATCCACATGTTAGAGACAAAATCATCATCCATGACACTTTTGATCAAACCTATGAACACAAGGTATTAATTCGCAAGGGTCACCCTCTAACGCCTAGGGATATCAATGCACTTCTCACCCGCCTCAAAAACAACGGCGCCATGTCGCAATTGTTAGCTAAATATGGCTTAAGCCAAGGTAATTAACCTTTCGTTATCACTTCGCTATTTATTCACTGCCATAATATAAAGGTACCGCTTATTACAAGGCAATTTGACAGATCTGGCCAATTATCAAACCCGCTATAACAAGGTAAAGTAAGGTAATAAATGACAATAAGAAATCGCCATGTCTAAACTTGCACACCTTCAGTCTCAATTATCCTTACCGATCATTTGTGCACCTATGTTTTTGGTCAGCACCCCAAAACTTGTCATTGAGTGCTGTAAGAATGGTGTCATTGGTAGCTTTCCCGCCCTGAATATTCGCCCCCAAGCCTTACTGGATGAATGGCTGACGCAGATCACAAGTGAGCTTAATGACTACAAGCAAGCAAACCCATCAAGCACAGTTGCGCCTTTTGCAGTCAACCAAGTGGTTCACCCCTCAAATTCACGACTTGAGGCAGACCATGCCCTGATCAAAAAACACAAGGTGCCATTGGTTATTACCAGCCAGGGTGACCCCACCAACATAGTGAACGATGTACATACTTGGGGCGGTATGGTGTTTCATGATGTGATTAAAACTCACCATGCTAAAAAGGCGGTAGCGGCCGGTGTTGATGGGCTTATCGTCGTTGGCGCAGGCGCCGGAGGCCATGGAGGTACACTGAATCCGTTCGCCCTGGTTCGTGAAATACGTGAGTTCTGGCAAGGCCCGCTTATTTTAGCGGGCGCCATTAACGACGGTCACAGCCTACGTGCCGCTGAAGTACTGGGCGCCGATATGGTGTACATGGGCACCCGGTTTATTGCCACACAAGAAGCCCAAGTCCCTGAGGAATATAAATCCATGCTGATAGAAAGCCACATCGACGATATTATTTTTAGTGACCACTTCACCGGCGTACATGCCAATTATTTAAAGGCATCCATTGAAAATGCTGGCATTGATGTCAACGCGTTAACCAGCAAAAAAAGCGTAGACCTAGACCTTGGCAATACCAACAGCTGGAAAGATATCTGGAGCGCTGGCCACGGTGTGGGCGGCATACACGATGTTCTGAGCGTAAAACAATTGGTAGACAATCTAAAAGGCGAATATGATCTTGCCTGTAACCGCGCACCCTTTCACCCTAAGGAGATAAAATGAGCGCCAAAGACGACTTTAAAAATGCATACCCAATTATTGTAAAGCAAGATGTCATCTGGGGTGACATGGATGCTTTTAATCATGTGAATAACACGGTGTACTTTCGTTACTTTGAAGATGCCCGCATGGCTTTTTTTGAAAAGACCGGTGTCATGCCGCACATGGAAGCCACCAACGTAGGGCCAATATTGGCCAGCACCCAGTGTCAATTTCGTGCACCGCTTAGCTACCCTGACCGAATTTTAATCGGCTCACGCATTAAAGAAATCTCCGAAAAGCGATTCACAATGGAATATGCAGTATTCAGTGAAGAACAAGATACCATTGCCGCTAAAGGCGAAGGGTTAGTGGTGTATTACGATTATAATCAGGCCAAAAGCTGTGAGATCCCACACAATATTCGCGATAGTTTCAGTAAGCTACAGGCTGCTAAGCATCACTAATAATCATTGAGTAAACACACGTATTAAATAAAAGCCGACATTTGTCGGCTTTTATTTAATTGTTTAGTAACTTATTAAGGACGTTTTAACGCTATTTTCTGCTCAGTTAAACTGAAAAAATCCCCGCCTAGTTTGCCCACCGTATCCAGTACTAATGGATCGATGCCCGCGTCACTCCACAAGGCATCATTCACATACACAGCCACCACATCCAACATCACCACGCTGCCGCCTGCTGGTAACTCACCAATGCGCTGCACCTCTCTTAGCTTACACTCATAACGTATGGGTGAGTGCATGACACTTTTTGCTTTCACGTCATGGCTATTACAGGCTTCTATATTGGCAAATGAAAATTCACTTTCGGTATGCGCTAAACCAGCGCTGGTTTGGTTCATGCCTTCAACCAAATTCGCACTCACTATATTGACGACACATTCACCGGTTTCTAATAAATTGCGTAACGTATCCTTATCTAAACCGTCTGTGGGCGTGACTTGAGTAAACATCAATACTGGCGGCTCACAACTGGCCACCGTAAAAAAAGAATAAGGCGCTAGGTTATCAATACCATCAGCTGAACGCGTGCTGATCCATGCGATGGGTCTAGGGGTAACACCACCACTAAGCAAACGATAATTACTTGGTCTTTTCTCGTTGGATATTTCAAAAATCATTCTGCACCTATTGGCCTTTAATTTCACTTCAGGTGACGCTTTAAGGTCAATACACATAAGTGGCTATAAATCATTTATGAATTGACCCATACATTGCTTTTTCCAGAGCATAATGCCCTTACTGATAAACAAATAAAATATTTAACAGTGATCAGGTATGCAACGGTGTGTTTCTAGCTGAGAGGTTTACCTATTACGATTTAATTTCTTCACTTATTAATAGCCCACACCTTCTGCTGTTATTCAAAAGATATACATGTATACACCTTATCATCAACCTCGCTTAACACCCGGTGTAATACTCGCGCAGGTTTTAAACGTTTTTTAACATTCCTGATTATATTTATTATACAAACCAAGCTTACAAAAAAAGCCGGCTTAATGACTTAAGCCGGCTTTTGCTGATGGACTAAAAATTTTGAGTGTTATTTTAGTTTATCAAAGGCTTCGTTTTCATGTTTGATGATACTGCCAATCAATCCGATCACAATGCCTGCTGCACCCAATGCAAATAACACCAGCATGATGGGTGAATCCGCAAACGTAAAATAGGCAGTGACGTTTTCCCATGTGGTAATTGATGATCCCATGATTAAATCCCCTGTGGCTCAACGTTAGCTAGTTTATTTGGTACATCGCTCTCTGTTGAAGCGGGTGTATTAGACTCTGGGTATGGTTTAGCCAAAAGTTCCACTTCGTCAATACCCAGGTCTTCTGCAGACTCAGGTACACGCAGCGCGTTTAACTTTTTAAG
>NYTP01000067.1 GCA_002683575.1 Bermanella sp. | reverse complement strand
TCCACTTCAACAACGTTTTTACCCATAGCGAACTTGGTGCGGTTCGATACACGATCGATGTGTGTGTCGACAGCGATTGTCGGCCATACAAAAGATAATTAAGGTAGATAGGGTAGTTGATGGATTTAATATTCCCAACAATAATGATTTTAATTATTTGCGCTATTTAGAATTTGTTGATTCACCTTCATCTTCTCCTCATGTTAGCTTGTATACCTTTGAAGGTGTGTTGGGGAATTTCACAGTTAATTGCTAGTTAAAAACTTGTTCACCGCTAAACCGTTTATTGTAGAAGAGCTGTAAGATGAAATTATTATTGGTTGAAGATTCCGAAGCACTGTCTAGGGCTGTCGTTAGAGCGTTGAAAGCATCTGGGTTTGCGGTAGACGCAACAGGTAATGGCTCTGATGGTTTGTGGATGGCATTAGAGAATGATTATGACGTGATTATTCTCGATATAATGCTACCGGGGTTAGATGGTCGAGAAGTGCTTAAAAAGTTGAGGGAAGCTAACAATGAATCGCCGGTATTGTTTTTGACAGCGAAAGGCTCAATTGAAGATCGTGTTGCTGGCTTGCGTTTAGGCGCTGATGATTATTTGGTTAAATCATTTGCTATCGAAGAACTTATTGCTAGGGTTGAAGCGCTTGCTCGAAGAAAATACCAAACCCGCTCTCCAAAATTATCTATTGGAGATTTAACCTTAGACCGATCAGCCAAAATTGTTACTCGAGGAAGCCATAATATCCCTTTATCCTCTCAATTGTTTTCATTATTAGAATACCTCATGTTGCATGAGGGAAGTGTTATTTCACGTACCCAGATAGAAGAGCATATTTATGACGAACAAGTGTCGCCAATGAGCAATGTAGTTGATACGGCAATATGCGCTTTGAGAAAAGCGATTAAGTTATCAAAAAACGATGCTGTACTAATTCATACTCGAAGAGGTATGGGCTACGTAATTAGCGAAGAAAAGCTATGAAAAGTATCCGCTCCCAACTATTATTTTGGCTAGTGCCAAGTTTTATTGTTATTGCTATTTTAGCAGCGGCAACTTTGTATTTCTCTGAAAAACGTAGGCTTAATGGTAGCCTTGACAATGAACTCAATAAGCTTGCTCGCACGGTTCAGCTTGCCAATAGAATACCAATACCACCTCGGAGGTTTGGTGGTAATATGAGGACACCAAAAGATATTGCTGAAAACACCAAACGTCTGCTCAACGATGAAAATAACACATTTTATTTACAAGCTTGGGATGAAGATGGAGCAACAGTAAGCAAATCTGAAAACCTTGCCGAGTTTCAGTTTAGCTACCCCAGTGAACAACATCAGCAAAGACACTACAATAGTCAGTTAGCTTCGGGTGAAGATATTCGCATGCACTCTTTTACGGTGAGGCTCGGCCCTAGAGTTGGTGAAATACCTGTTTCAGTTGCGATTTCGAAGACAGAGACGAATAAACAATTAGCGACACTTACTTATAAATTGATAATTGGAGGCATATTTTTTTGCTGTTTATTGTCATTCATACTCGTTTTTACCATAAGAAGAACATTAGCGCAGATACAATATCTGTCTGAGAAAGTGGCGGAAGTAGAAGCTGGTTCGTTGCATAATAGGTTGAACGTTGAAGGTGTACCCACGGAAATAAGTCCCTTAATCAGTAGGCTCAATCAATTGCTTGCAAGATTAGAAAAAAGTTTTGAAAGAGAGCGCCAATTCAATAATGACCTTGCTCATGAGTTACGAACTCCGTTAGCAGCCATTCGTACAACAAGTGAAGTAGCAATGAAGTGGCCCGAACAGTCATCAGTTGATGATTATCGCTATATTGCTGAATCTTCTGCACAACTACAAAATACGATAGACAGTTTGCTCTCTTTAGCCCGAATAGAGAACTCTGGCTCTGAAATACTCCTCGAGAAGGTGAATGTCTCCATCGTTATTGAAGAATGTATTGCTTTTCAATCAACGCTTGTAAAAGAGCGGGGGATAACGGTAGCTTTGTCCTTGAATGAACAACACGTAATAGAAAGTAACCCTCACCTTTTGCGTATTATTATTTCCAATCTGATAAGTAATGCCGTTGAGTATGCACCTAAAAACAGTGAAGTCATTATTCACAGTAACAACAGTCATTCGATTTTTACGATCGCAAATCTTGCCCCTAACCTAGACAAAAGTGACCTCTCGACAATGTTTGATCGTTTATGGAGAAAGGATAGTTCGCGAACAGATACTAATCACGTTGGTTTAGGCCTTTCAATCGCGCATTCGGCTGCAACAGCAATATCGTTAAAGTTAATGGTAGCATTAGATGATGATAAACAAATGTTAAAAATGAGTTTGGCTAAAGAGTAAATAGAAGGGTAAGGCCATTTCTATATCTCCTTTAAAGCATGTTAATGCACTTCATTTTGCAAAACCAAACATTATCTTAACATTGATTTATTATCCTCATCTTCCGCTCATCTTTCTTCAAATATGATGTCGATGTTAATGGTTAATTTTAAAATATTGGATCGGCATTGTTATGATGAAAATAAGAAATAAAAAATCGCTTCTCGCATTATGTGTTGTATTTCCCATCCTTTTTCTGTCTGCTTGTGGCGGCGGAGGTGGTGATACGTCAGGGGGAAGTGATAATACAACAGCATCCAAACCAATCGTCGCCTTATCTGCCAGTTCAACGAGTATTGAAGTTGGCGAGAACACCATACTTACTTGGTCCAGTAGTCACGCGACAAGTTGCATTGCCTCGGGAGCGTGGAGTGGAAATAAATCACTTACAGGCAATGAAGAAACTAATGTATTTGATGCCGTTGGCAATTACGATTTTGAACTAAGTTGTAGTGGCTCTGGCGGTGAAACCAAAATTAGTCTATCTATTACCGTAACAGATATTGTTATATCTGAGCCATCAGAATATCCAAATATATTACTTATAATTGCTGACGATATGGGTAAAGATGCTACCAATGGTTTTGCTGAAGGCCAAATAAAACCCACCACACCAACGTTAGATGATATTCAAAATGCGGGGTTATCATTTAATAATTTTTGGAGCTACCCTAGCTGCACCCCAACTAGAGCTTCAATGATAACGGGCAAATACGGTGTTAACACTGGCGTGAAATGGGTCGGTGACATATTAGATCCGCAAGAAGTTACCTTACAAAGTCATATCAATACGTTAACTAGTGACCGTTATTCAACTGCCGTAGTCGGTAAGTGGCATATTTCAGGAACCGAACCAACCATAAATCCAGAAGATTTTGGTATTGATTTTTACTCAGGAATTATTAGCGGCGCAGTGAACGATTATTACGAGTGGCAAATGTATGAAGATGGCGCTACCTCGATACAAACAGAATATGCGACAACAAAGCTAACGAACATTGCTATTGATTGGATAGCACAGCAGCAAGATAAACCGTGGTTTATGTGGATGGCATACAATGCTCCACATACGCCGTTCCATGTTCCACCAAGTTCAATGCACTCTCAAGGTGATTTACCTGCGTATGAAGACGGTATAGACGCGTTACCCTATTACTTAGCTGCAATAGAAGCGATGGACTATCAAATAGGTCGTTTACTCGACAGTATTCCTCAACAAGAATTGGAAAATACCGTAATTATTGTGATGGGTGATAATGGTACGCCTTCTAGTGTTGCGCAGTCACCTTATCGGCAGGGAAGTTCAAAAGGTTCTGTGTACCAAGGCGGTGTCAATGTACCATTATTTGTTACAGGTAAAGGCGTAACAAGGTCGGGACTCATTGAAAACCTTGCCTCTGCGACAGATATATTTAGCACCATAGCAGAAATTGCTGGCATTGATGAACCAAATATCCACGATAGCTTGAGCTTTAAACCGCTCTTTACTAATGATGTTCAAATTAGAGATTATCAATACGTTGAAAAGGATGATGGCGATGTTGATATATGGGCGATAAGCAATGGTGAATACAAGCTTATCGTGAAAGCTGACGGCACCATGAAACTTTACCATTTAGCTAACGACCCATATGAAGAACGGGAGCTTATAAGTGGTGGCCCTTTAAGTACAACAGAACAAGCAATCATTACAGAGCTAGAAGAAGAGCTTAATAACATCAGAAATGGTAATGATCCTGAACCTGTAGAATTTAATACAGGCATGGCTTTCCTCAATGATACAGGAATAACATTTGGCTCAAATGAATCGAATAACGGTACTAATTGTAATACAACTATCACAGGCACAAATGGCTCGCTACTGGAACAAGATTGCAGTCAAGGAAGAAGTGCGACTGTTAATTCCGATAGTGATGGTGACGGTGGTTTTGATCTTACTCGTATCAATGCCGATGGCAGTGTTTATAGTGGCAATGGAAACTACGCTTCAGAGCCTTGGGCATGTGTTCGTGATGATAGAACGGGCTTGCTATGGGAAGTGAAAACCAGAGATGGTGGCATCCACGACGCGAATAATTTTTATCGTTGGGGGGGCTTAACAGCAAAAGATAGAGAAAATGTAGATAGAGATGGTGATTACTATGATGACTGGAACAATCTGATTGTCGCTACTAATGAGGAAAATTTCTGCGGTTATAGTGACTGGAGGGTACCTGATAACACGCAGTTTATGTCTTTAGTCAACTTCGGTAATGGCTTTGGTCCTAATTCTTATAAAATTGATCAAAGCTACTTTCCTAATGCAACGAGTAACTTTTACTGGACTGCGTCTCCTTATCGCGGCTCGCATGGTGAATTTTATGCTTGGGCGTTTCAATTAGCCTTTGGTAATAATAAAAATGTTCAGCGTTATCAAGCTTCAGCACTCCGCTTAGTTAGGGTGATGGATCCTTTTGTTGATAGTGTAGAGCAAGCGCCTAATGAACGTTACAAAGTGCATAATGACGGTACAGTGACTGATTTAGCAACCGATCTTATGTGGGCGCAATGTGTTGCTGGCCTTAGCGGAGTTAACTGTGATAATGGTTCAGCAGAAACCATGGACTGGGTGTTGGCATTAGAGCATGCTCAAACTAGCGAGTTGGCGGGTTATAGTGATTGGCGACTCCCTAATATTAAAGAACTATACTCATTAGTCGATTTTAATAGAGTTGAACCTGCTATTAACCTGAATGTTTTTCCGTCCACAACCGTAGATTACACGTGGAGTTCGTCTCCAATGATTGATTTTGCTCAGGATGCTTGGTTTGTAAATTTTAAAGCCGGCTTGAATTGGTTTAAAGGGCGTAGCAGTACTCACTTAGTAAGAATGGTACGTGCTGGCGCAGACGATTTTGCGTTGGCTGATGTGGACCTTCAAGATGGTCCGAGTATTGTTACCGAAGACGGTTTAGGCTCACCTGAAGAGGAAATTGCTCCTGTTGATGCTCATGCTCAAGTGTTAATTGAAGAGCAAGGTTATACGGGCGACCCAACAACTAACCGTGAATTACCTAGCATTAATGATGATAAAGCTCAGCTTGGTAAAGCTTTGTTTTATTCAAAACGATTAAGTGGTGAGTACGACACCGCTTGTGCTTCATGTCATCATCCAGCTTTAGGTGGCGGAGATAATTTGTCGTGGCCTGTAGGTTACGATGCCGTTGATGTATTCCATAATTTTTCTTCTAATACTTTAGGTTCTGGTCGTTATTTTAATGGTAGTGACTCAAATGAGCTAGAAGGATATCCCGTGATTGGTCGTAATGCACCAACGATATTTAATATCGGGCTAATGGATAGAGGCTTGTTTTGGGATTCACGTATTGAAAGCGTAAGTAATAGCTCGGGGACAAGAGGTACCGATGCGGGTATTATTACGCCAGATTCTGCCAATTTTAATACAGTAGACAGTAATATTCCTGAAGGTGCTTCTCTGGCTAACGCACAATCTCGTTTCCCAACAGTAAACCACAATGAAATGCGCGGTGATGAGCCATTAACTGATGATGACAACCAAGCATATCGTGCAATGTTGGCTGCTCGTTTTGAAGGTGAAGCAGAATGGGAAGCACTCTTTCAAACTGCCTATGGTGATTCGAATATTAGTTTTGACCGCATTGCCGAAGCACTATCTACTTTTGAAGAGTCTATGGTGTTTACCAATAATCGTTGGCAGGAATACGTTGCTGCTTTAAAAGGGAGTGCAGACAGAAACATTGATGTAATGACGCAAGATGAAAAAATTGGTGCGGTGCTGTTTATGACCGCAGGTGACGAAGGTGGCGCGGCGTGTAGCCAGTGTCACTCAGGTGATGCGTTCACCGACGAGAAATTTCATGCTATCGGTTTAGGACAAGTAGGCCCCGGCAACGGCGACAGTTCAAGTTTCCCACCCGTGAATAACTCTGACTTTGGTCGTGCTAATATCACGGGAGATGTGGGAGATACCTATCACTTTCGTACATCACCGTTATTGAATATCACAGAAACAGGGCCTTACATGCATAATGGTAGTTTATCTACTTTACGACAGGTAATGGACGTTTATGGAAATCCGGGCGGAGCTATGAATGACTTGCTTGGAATAGGCACTATTCTTAACGGCAATGCTAGGTTTAATGAAGTGGGGAATGCTGATTATTGTGATCTAACATCTATTATCGATATTATGGATAAAACAGGCGAAACATGTGAGCAGGTTTATAACAATATGAATCCTGATGCATTTGATAATACGCGTATTTTATTTCGACAAACATTTGATGAAACCGTATCGAATTCACCTGCACCTGAAATTGATATTAACACCGAACAATCGGAAAAAGTGATTGAATTTATGGGCACGTTGACCGATCCATGTGTGACAGATAGAGAATGTCTACAGCCTTGGATTTTTGATTTGACCAATTGGTCTACTCACCCTGACTATAATGAAAATCCTGATTGGATACTTATTGGTGAAGATAAAAACGGGAATGAACTCTAATTTACTACGTTTGAACTAAATAAAAGCATTTATGAGCGTTAGGAACATACTTATTTCTAACGCTCTGTTTAATTCGTTTAAAAATAGAACTTTACTCAGTCTTGTCTTTAAACTCACACAAGTCTTCAATAATACAACTACCACACTTAGGCTTACGGGCTGTGCACACGTAGCGGCCATGCAGAAT
>NYTP01000066.1 GCA_002683575.1 Bermanella sp. | reverse complement strand
GCCACCTTAATAAACGCGTCGGTACGTTTAAAAAAGTCTTTATCCATTTTTTGTGCGGTTTTTTCTTCTGACATACATCACCTTTTTCTCTGTGGCCGGAAGCTCGGTGCACGAAGCAAGTATTAAAATCCGGCGATTATCAATTTAATTTATTTATGTTGTTTATACGTAAGCGAACCCAGTCGGTTATTTCGCCGCAGCTGGGAAAGCTTAATATCCAATTACTTCAACATGGGTTTTAAGAACTTAGCCGTGTGGCTGCCTTTTACCTTAGCTACATTTTCCGGTGTACCCTGCGCAATGATTTGGCCACCACCGGAACCCCCTTCAGGGCCAAGATCAATAATCCAGTCGGCGGTTTTTATCACATCAAGGTTATGCTCAATGACGACCACTGTATTACCGTGATCACGCAGACGGTGTAATACATCCAACAGCTGTTGGATATCGTGGAAGTGAAGACCCGTGGTGGGTTCATCTAAGATATAAAGTGTTTGCCCTGTATCACGTTTACTCAGTTCTTTTGCCAGTTTCACCCGTTGTGCTTCACCACCGGAAAGGGTTGTGGCGTTTTGACCAAGGCGAACATAGGTTAGACCCACATCCATCAGTGTTTGCAGTTTACGTTTTAAAGCAGGTATAGCGTCAAAGAACTCTAGGCCCTCTTCAACTGTCATATCTAACACTTCGTGGATGTTTTTACCCTTGTAACGGATATCCAGGGTTTCACGGTTATAACGTTTACCCTGGCAAACATCACACGGTACATACACATCCGCTAAGAAATGCATTTCTACTTTTATAACGCCATCACCTTGGCAGGCTTCACAGCGACCGCCTTTCACGTTGAAACTAAAGCGACCGGCTTTATAGCCACGTGAGCGAGCTTCTTCTGTGCCGGTAAATAAATCACGTACCGCTGTGAAGATACCCGTGTAAGTTGCTGGGTTTGATCTAGGGGTACGGCCAATTGGGCTTTGATCAATGTCGACACACTTGTCGAAGTGGTCCATACCTTCAAGTGCTTTATAAGGGGCCGCCTTAAGAGTAGTGGCATTATTCAATGCGGTGGCGGCAAGCGGGTAAAGTGTTTGGTTTATGAGTGTGGATTTACCACTACCAGATACACCGGTGACACAGGTTAATAGGCCGACAGGGATTTTAAGTGTGGCATCGTCTAGGTTGTTACCGCTGGCGCCACTTAAAACAAGTTGCTTGCTTTCATCAATGGGGGTGCGGTTCTGCGGCACTTCAATTTTACGGGTGCCGGTAATGTATTGCCCTGTAATGGATTCTTTGCACTTGCCAATATTTTTTGGCAGACCTGCATAAATGACTTCACCACCGTGAACGCCGGCCCCGGGGCCAATGTCTACAATGTAGTCTGCGGCACGAATGGCATCTTCATCATGTTCAACCACAATGACGGTGTTGCCTAGGTCACGTAAGTGTTCAAGGGTTTTTAATAAGCGGTCGTTATCCCGTTGGTGCAAGCCAATGGATGGTTCATCCAAGATGTACATCACACCTACCAAGCCTGCACCAATTTGGCTGGCTAGGCGAATACGCTGTGCTTCACCACCTGAAAGGGTATCGGCGCTGCGCTCAAGCGATAAATAATCTAACCCAACGTTAACTAAGAAATGCAGACGGTCTTGGATTTCTTTTTGAATCTTTTTCGCGATTTCACCTTTACGCCCGGGTAATTTGAGAGATTCAAAGTACTTAAGGGCTGGGCCTATGGGCATGGCAGTGATATCGGCAATATTGTGGTTATCCACAAACACATTGCGAGAGGCTTGTTTTAAGCGACTGCCACTACAGGTGGGGCAAGGTTGCACTGAAAGCAGCTTGGATAAGTCTTCACGTACCATGGCGCTATCGGTTTCATGATAGCGGCGCTGTAAATTTGGAATAACCCCTTCAAATGGGTGCTCTTTAATGACGGTATCGCCGCGGCTATTCACATAATTAAATTCAATGTCTTGTTCACCGGTGCCAAAAAGCAGAGCATTTCGATGTTTCTTGCTGAGTTTTTTAAATGGCGTATCCATGTTAAAGCCATAATGATCGGCCACACTTGAGAGCATTTGGAAATAATAAATTGTGCGTCGATCCCAGCCGCGTATAGCACCTTCTCCTAAAGTAAGTGTTTCATCCACAATGATTTTATCTGGGTCGAAGTACTGGTCCACACCCAAGCCATCACATGTACCACAAGCACCAGCAGGGTTGTTGAATGAGAACATTCGAGGCTCAAGGTCGGTGATGCTGTAGCCGCACACAGGGCATGCAAATTGAGAGGAGAATAAAATCTCTAAGGAATCGTCATCCATACTGCATGCTTTTGCGGTGCCACCCGTTAAGGCTAGGGCGGTTTCAAGTGACTCAGCTAAGCGTTGTTCAAGACCATCACGAACTTTAATGCGGTCAATGACCACTTCTATGGTGTGCTTCTTGTTTTTGTCCAGCTCTGGGATGTCGTCCATATCCACGACAATACCGTCCACTCGTGCACGCACAAAACCCTGGCTGCGAAGCTGCTCGAACATGTGCAGGTGTTCGCCTTTACGGTCGTTGATCATAGGCGCCAGAATCATCAGCTTGGTACCTTCGTCCAGGGCAGTGATCTGATCGACCATTTGACTCACGGTTTGCGCGTCGAGCACTTCACCGTGATCAGGGCAGCGAGGTTCGCCAGCACGGGCAAATAACAAGCGCAAATAATCATATATCTCGGTAACGGTACCAACGGTTGAGCGCGGGTTATGGCTGGTGGACTTTTGCTCAATAGAGATGGCAGGGCTTAAACCTTCGATGTGATCCACATCGGGCTTTTCCATCATGGATAAAAACTGGCGAGCATACGTCGAAAGGCTTTCTACATAGCGACGCTGGCCCTCGGCATAAAGGGTATCAAAAGCCAAAGAAGATTTGCCTGATCCGGATAAACCTGTGATAACCACAAGCTTATCGCGGGGAATGTCTAGGTCGATATTTTTAAGATTATGGGTGCGAGCACCGCGAACCAAAATGGTATCCATATTCGAGCAACGCCAAGAGCAAAAGAGAACATTGTACCTGTTTCAAATTGGCTTGGCTGCACTGGGGAATAAGGTAATTGTTGGCACTAGGTGAAACACTTAGTGCCACAACAAAAGTGATCCAAAAGCCCCTAGGCTACGTCTTGTGCAGGTAGGTATTCTTTGGCCCAGTTGATGGCCTGAATGCGGTTGCTCACATCAATTTTCTTAAACAAATTGTACATGTGCGTTTTCACTGTGTGAGTGCTGACATTGAGCGCTGCGGCGATTTCTGCATTTTTAGCGCCGCTGGCACTAAGGTTGAGGATTTGTTTCTCGCGTTTGGTGAGGGCGTAAATACTATCGGGAATTTTGCTTGGATTTTTGCGGTTACTGACCACAAAGCGGCTTAATAACTTACGGCTAAACCACAGTTCACCTTTTAGTATAGAGGCCAGGCCATGGCTAATGTGGTTGTGACTATCACCCTTGTAAAAGAACCCACAAACATTCGGCCATTGAAGTAAGCGCTCATGCTCTTTGTCGGTATCAAGGTTAATAAAAAACACTTTATTATTCGGCGGAAGCCATTCCAAGTTTTGTTGGAAGCGCTCGTAGTTTAGGCTGGATCCATCCATACAAATTAAGTGCTCGGCCTTAATGTTATGATTATCGGCCTTTGTGTAAGGGTCGATAATGGCGCAGCTATAATCGATATTTTGCTGAAGGTAGCCAAGCAAGAGGGAGTTTTGAATGTTTTTAGGGCCGATGAGCCATAGGCGTTGTGTCGAATTTGTCATATCTAGCATTCCTTGCTGATAGTTAACAGAGTGCGCATCATTGTAGAGAAAAATGTGCAAAATGACACCCACGTATTTAAATAGATTGTAAATACGTCACAAAACGTTTAATTACGCTCCTTCTAAGCTTAGGGGTACTCACGGCAGTCGTGGATTGCTAAAATAGATCTCTTTTTTCATGTTGCTCTAATACCCATGTCACCATTAGAAACCCGCACAGTCTCCACGCTTGCCTTGATATACGCCTTACGCATGTTTGGTCTATTCATGGTGTTACCGGTATTGGCGCTGTTTGCTCAGGATTATCAAGGGGCCAGTGCTTCATTGGTTGGTGTTGCGATTGGTGCTTATGGCTTGACCCAGGCATGCCTTCAATTGCCCTTCGGTGTTTGGTCAGATCGAATCGGGCGCAAGCCGGTTATTATTATTGGGCTTGCATTGTTTAGTCTAGGCAGTGCACTTGCGGCCATGGCCGATAGTATCTGGGTACTGATCCTTGGGCGTGCGTTACAAGGAGCAGGGGCGGTCGCCAGTACCTTGATGGCATTGATGACGGATCTTACTCGAGAAGAAAATCGAACCAAGGCCATGGCAAGTATCGGTGCGAGCATTGGCTTGTCTTTTACTTTGGCCATGGTAGTTGGCCCGGTATTGGCTGCGTGGTTTGGACTGTCGGGTTTGTTTCTGCTGACTGCCGTCTTGTCTATTTTGGCTATGGTGCTGCTGTTAGTTATGGTGCCTACACCTAAACAGCAGATTCGATCCAAAGATGCTCGCGCGTTTGTGCATCAACTTGGTGACGTATTTAAAGATCGACAAATTCTTAGATTGAGCTTTGGGATTTTTGTTTTGCATGCGGTGCTGGTTGCGTGCTTTGTGGCGGTACCTGTGGCATTGGTTGATGCTGGATTGTTGCAAGCGGATCACTGGAAAATTTATCTGCCGGTTATGCTGGTATCGTTTGTGTTTATGGTGCCGTTTATTATCGTAGGCGAGAAAAAGCAAAAGATGAAGCAGGTTTTGTTATTGGCCGTGTTGCTTTTGTTAATTGCTATTGTCCTATTGGGTATAGAACTTAAATCCGTTGCGGGTATAACGTTTGCGTTATGGTTGTTTTTTGTGGCCTTCAATATATTAGAGGCAAGCCTACCTTCATTAGTGAGTAAATTTGCACCGGCTGGTTTTAAGGGCAGCGCTATGGGGGTGTACAGCACCAGTCAATTTTTTGGTGCGTTTATTGGTGGTGTGCTGGGTGGTTTTTTAAGCGAATATATTGGTTTAAGTGGTGTGTTTTATGGCATGGTGCCACTGCTATTGTTATGGGCAGTTTTAGTTGTCACTATGGATCAGCCTAGGCATTTAAGCAGTTATAGGGTGGCTCTGAGCGAAATAGGCATTGATAACCATCGCTTAGAGATGGAGCTATTATCTGTTCCTGGTGTTCACGAAGTGGTGATCATGATAAAAGACAGGGCCGCTTACTTAAAGATCGATACTCAGGTATTTGACCCGATTACTCTCAAACAAATAAACACCTAACCTATCTTTGCGACGGACTTTAAGCAGTTTGGTTGTAATCATTACTGCTTAATTAGATGCTGTTTCTTATATTTTTAATCCTACTCATCCATATGGGTGATTGAATAAATTATTATTAATTTTCGCTCAATTTAACATTAATAATCTTCACTCCTTTGTGCAATTTCTTCTGGCTGATAATGTCTTCTATATGATTTAATTACTTTGACTGGAAAACAAACAAAATCGGAACACTATAAATATCTAACAAGATTAAATATACGTTAGTGTAATAAAACTGAAATAGTGCACCGATTTACAGACGCATATATAAAAAATAGATTCACACATAAAGCACGTCAAAAGCCCCTCTGGTTCAACCTGAAAATTTAATACTCTGCGTATGAGAAAACTCTCACGCATACTCAAAAGTAAAAGGAAGTACTTTAATGTATACCCCTGTCTCTATGAATGACGGCTTGTCTGCGCGTATTTTTGCGTGGATGGATGAACGCTTCCCATTTAAGAATGCACTGCTGTTTTTCATTTTATACTTGACCAGTGCCGTCGTAGCGCGCTCAGCTTTAGATGGGGAAATTAAAGTATCCCTATTAGATATTCTTGCCTGTGTGGTGACCTGGAGCCTGTTTCTGGTGATTCGTATTTTTGACGAGCACAAAGACTATGCTCTTGATGTTATTAATCACCCGCAACGTGTTTTACAAAGCGGTTTGATAACCCTCAAGCATTTAAAGGTGCTGGGTGTTGTAGCGGTAATTGCACAGTTGCTGTTTTCACTTTATTCAGACGGCTTTGTTTTTGGTGGCGCCACCATTAGTTACCTCATTATGTTTACCTATTTATGTTTGATGGGTGCTGAATTTTTTTGTGGTGAATGGTTAGAAAAACGCTTAACCCTGTATGCCTTCTCTCATATGTTGATCATGCCTTTAATTGTGTATTGGTTAGCGAATCTTGCGGTGCCCAATGTCGTTTTGAATGAATCGTTAATAGTGATGATGCTATTGGCATTCATCAGTGGTTTTTGTTTTGAAATTACTCGTAAAACCAAAGGCATAGAAGAAGAGCGCGATACCGTGGACTCGTACTCAAGAATCTTTGGCACTAAGGGCTCTGCATACCTAGTGATGCTGCTGGTTTCTATGATGCTGCTATCGCAAGGCGCATTATTGTTTACCTTAGAGGTTAAGGGGCTTGTGTGGTTTTTGATGCCGCTGGTTTTAATGTATGGGGTTGCAATACGTCAGGTTAAGAAATTTGTTGAGAATTCAACTATTGCAGGGCGCGAAAAAAATGAGGCGGCCGTGGCAATCAACATGTTGATTGGTTACCTAGTAATTATTATCGCAGTGCTTGTAAATAATGGACTAACAGGAAGTTGGGTATAATCATGAAAAAGGAAAAACTAATCGCGCATTCAGCTCGTCATGTCTTTGCCAAAGAATACGCTGCTCGTGTTTTCATTGAACATGCTGATAAACAGTGGCAAGCAGAAGCCGTGGATGTTTCCAAAAAAGAAATCACCATTAGCTGTGATAATTTATTTGAGCACATCGTGCATGACAAGATTGATAAAATAATCGTCACCATTCTTGATCAAGAGTTTGAGCTTAAAAAATTAGCATTAATTAATACCACCACTAAAGGCAACAAAACCCATCTTGTGCTGGGCCATGATGGCGATGCCGATACATCCCGTTTATTTTGGCAAATGGGCTACATTTTGCGACAAGCACCTGTAGTCGATGAGGATGTTTCACATACCGAATTTAGCTTACCTAAAGTGCCGGCCCGTGGTTTATACACAGAAGATGCAAGGCAAGAGCGTTTAGCATACATACGCGAAACCACAGGTGTACAACTTGAAAAAGTTGCCGACACCACATTAGACCCTGTTACCTTAGTGAGCAACATTGAAGCGCTGGTTGGCTCGGTTGAAATTCCTGTAGGTATTGCTGGACCGCTTCATATTAAAGGCACCCATGCCAATGGTTTATATTACGCGCCCATGGCCACAACCGAGGGTGCGTTATTGGCTTCTGCAACTCGTGGTGCCACTGCGTTATCTCGCTCAGGGGGCGTTAATGTTCGTGTAATTGGTCAGCGCATGCTGCGTGCACCAGTCTTTGTTTTATCTGACTTAGCATCTGCGTTATTTTTAGACCAATGGGTAAAAGATCATTACGCAGAAATTGCAGAGCAAACTCGTAAGTATTCAAACTATGCTGACCTGGTTGAGATTAAAAGTGAATTAATGGGCCGAACTCTGCATATGGAATTTTCATATGAAACAGGGGATGCCGCCGGTCAAAATATGACGACCACCTGTACATGGCAAGCGTGTCAGTGGATTTTGTCACAAATGAATTTCTTTGATCATATTCAAATCGAAAACTTTATGATTGAAGCGAATTTATCTAATGATAAAAAAGTTACCTACAACTCGTTTTTACGGGGGCGCGGTATTCGTGTCATGGCGGAATGTTTATTAACCGAAGAAGTGTGCCGTAAAGTGTTAAAGGTTACACCAGAGCAATTATTCTCAGCCTATAACCGATTCAACAGCGGCAGCATTGCATCAGGCATGGTAGGCATGAATATCAATATTGCCAATGTGATTGGCGCCATGTTTACCGCAACAGGGCAAGACATTGCCTGTGTACATGAATCCTCTATCGGTCAATTGTATTTAGAGTTAACCAAAGACAACGAAGTATCCGCAACGCTAAGACTGCCAAGTTTAGTGGTGGGCAGTGTGGGTGGTGGCACTAGCCTTGCCCAACAAAAAGAGTGTTTAGAATTATTAGGTTGTGCAGGCCCTGGTTGTGCCCATAAGTTAGCTGAAATTATTGCAAGCTTTTGTTTGGCGTTAGATCTATCAACTCTGTCAGCCATTGCCAGTGACCAATTTGCCCGCGCCCATGAAAAGCTTGGTCGTAATCGCCCGGTTGAGTGGTTGAAATTAAGTGATCTTAATTCGCAATTTTTCACCCGTGCCATGCAGTCTTATTATGATCGCACCAATATTTATGTGGAGCAGGCTGAAGCCTTAAGTATTGAATCCAAAGGCAGCAGTATTATTACTGAACTGACCGATCATAAAATCAATAAATTAGTGGGGCACTTTCCGTTTGCATTAACGCTGGCGGGTTTACCAGAGCCTGTGAATGTGATGGTAAAAGTGAAACCGTTAGATGATGAAGTGATTTTAATGCTAAACAGTGTGGCCGCCATGTGTGATGCCCGTTTAGCCCATGCCTATAACGAATTTAAAAATAACTTAGGTTTTACCAATTGCCATAAGCGCGAGTTAGCGGTGATGTCACAAACAGATCCTCGCTTTGTGAATAACGCGCCAACCACCTATATGGCGTGGCAAGATGATAGTCGTGAAGCGTATGTATTAGTGCAAGAACTCATGCAAGACATGGAGCTCATGGACAGCGCAGACGATACATCCGATTGGACAAACGAGCACATTCAAGTGGCCATACGTGGTATCGCAGAAGTGCACTCCATTTGGTATGGCAAAGAAGCGGAGCTGGCTGAAAAAGATTGGATTGCAGATGCCCCCACTTGTAAAAACATGCAAGAAAAAATGCGTTTATGGGAAATGCTGGGTGCCCACAGTGGTGAAGAATTTCCGGAATGGTTCACCGATGCCGACATGGCTCGTTTTCGTGATCGTGTGTACAGCTTAAAAGACTGGTATCAAGAAATTGATGCTATGCCAAAAACCCTTATTCATAATGATTTTAACCCGCGTAACATTGCTTTTCGCCGTAATAAATCCACAGGTGCATTAAGTCTGTGTGCTTATGACTGGGAACTGGCAACGGTGCATTTGCCGCAACACGATTTAGCGGAATTATTAATCTTCACCTTGCAGCCGGATTTCAATAAAGAAGATATTGAATTCTACATCGAGCAACACAGAATCGAATTGCAAAGTTTAAGTGGTGTAGCAATCGACGCCAAACAATGGCGTCGCGGTTTTACATTGTGTCTTTGGGATTTAGTAGTGTGTCGCATACCTATGTATATCATGGTGCATACCTTTAGGGATTATAAGTTCATGCCACGCATGCTTATGACCTTTAGGCAGCTTTTGGATAACGAATTGTTATTTGAAACTGAAAAACTACTTGAAAGTGCGGGGAAATAACATGACCCAGCCATTGTTTTTAGATTCCGCACAAGCACTTAAATACAGTGAAGCTTTGCTGGGTGGTAAAGCAAAGAACCTGGCTTGGTTATCACGCCAAGGCTTGCCCGTGCCTAAATGGTGGGTGCTAACCACCGAGTGTTTTTCACAACAAATTAAGGCACTCAATATTGAAAGCTGGCTTGAGCAGCAGCTTGTGTTACTGAGCGCAAATAAAGAAAAAAATGAAATCACTAACGAAGCCATCGCCAGTGTGGCCACCGCCATTCAAGATGCGTTAGGGCGTTTGCCGTTAACTCAAGAAGTTCAGCAGTTAATTCGCGATAGCTTGCCTGAAGAGATTTTATCTCAAGCTTCGTTGGCAGTGCGTTCATCTGTGGTGGGTGAAGATGCTGAAAATGCATCCTTTGCTGGGCAGATGGATTCGTATTTGTATCAAAAGGGCGAGCAAGCCATTTTTGCATCCATCATTAAAGTGATGCAAAGCGCGTTTAATCACCGGGCGCTGGCGTATCGTATTCATAATGGTTTGGGCCTGTTGGATATTCGCGCGGCCATTATTATTCAAGAAATGATTGATGCGGATGTATCCGGCGTTATGTTTACCGCCAACCCCATTAACGGTAATCGTAAGCAGGTGTTGATCTCATCCACTTTTGGGTGCGGTGAGGGCATTGTTTCGGGTGTGTGTAATACCGATGAAACCACTGTGGGTTTATTTGATGATGCCATCAGTACTCAAATAAACACCAAAGACAGCGCGTTTGTATTTGATGCAAACGCAAAGCTTGGTGCCATTGAAGTCGCCGTGGATGACGATAAACAAAATCAAGCCAGCTTAAATGATGCTCACGTTTTGCAATTACGTGATTTAGGTCGCGACATTGCCCACAGTTATCAAACACCTATGGATATCGAATGGTGTTTAAAAGATGGCTTGTTTTATATTTTACAAGCACGCCCTGTGACGTCTTTGCCACCGGTTAACAGTGATGATGACGACGTAGTGGTTTGGGATAACTCCAACATTCAAGAGTCCTATTGTGGTGTGACCACACCGCTGACGTTTAGTTTTGCCAATCGCGCATATAAAACCGTGTACGAACAAACCCTGCGTTTGTTGGGTGTAAACGAATCTGTGGTGCAAGCCCACCAAGGCATGTTAGAAAACATGTTGGGTTTAATTCATGGCCGCGTGTATTACAACATTAATAACTGGTATCGCGGTTTATTGTTTTTACCGTCGTTTAAACAAAATAAATCCGACATGGAGCGCATGATGGGGTTAACCGACCCTGTTGATTTAGTAGAAGATCAAGCGTTAACAACCAAACAAAAAATCAAAAAAATACCGCAAGTATTGCGCGCCCTTTATTCCATGTTTACCGGTTTCCGTAACATGGATAATTTGGTGCATGAGTTTCGTGACATGTTTCAACGTGAATACCAATCGGTTAAGCGTGAATCGTTACACACGCTCACCATTGGTCAGTTGATTAGCGAAAGTCGTCGTCTTGATAAACAGCTATTAGAAAACTGGACAACGCCCATCGTTAATGACTTTTACGTGATGATGATGAATGGCCGTGTGCATCGCTGGTTAGAAAAAGTCGGCATTGAAAACCCAGAAGTGGTGCAGAACAATCTGTTGTCTGGCGAAGAGGGCATTGAAAGCACAGAGCCGACAAAAATGTTGTTGCGTATGTGTGATTATATTCGAAAAAATAAAGACCTTGAAACCTGTATTTTATCCACAGAAAACTCAGTCTTGTTAAATGTGATACAAGCTCAAGATGCTGATTTTTATCAACAGTGCGCAACCTACATTGAGCTTTATGGGGATCGCACCATGGGTGAATTAAAGCTTGAGTCCATCACGCTTCGCCAAGATTCATCGTTTATGTTTGCGGTGTTAAAAAACTTTTTAGCCAAACCGGATTTAACCTTGGCGACGTTAGCTGAAAACGAAGCCAAGTTTAGACAAGAAGCCGAAGACACGGTTATTCCGCTTGTTCGTAAACAATTAGGTAAACGAGCATTAGGTAAATTTAATAAAGATTTATCAGCCCTTCGTGATGCCATTCGTAATCGTGAAAACATGCGCTTAGCGCGCACCCGTATGTTTGGTTTGTATCGCGATATTTATAGCGAGATCGGTGAGCAGCTTTCATTTTATGGCAAGTTAGATGCACCAAGAGATGTGTTTTATCTAACCCTTGAAGAAATCTATGCCTATAAAGATGGCCGTGGTGTGCAAACCCATTTGAAACCGCTAGTGGCTGCGCGTAAAGAAGAGTTTGCAGGTTACGAGTCTCACGATTTGCCTCATCACTTTTGGACCAAGGGCGCGGTGTACTGCAATAACACCTTTGAATACCCCCATAACAGTGATGCCAATGTTGATTTGGATGCGTCACATTTAGTGGGTACAGGTTGCTACCCAGGCATAGTAGAAGAAAAAATTCGCCTGATATTCTCACCGGATGACGAGCTAAATTTAAACGGCCAAATTTTGTGTACCGTACGCACGGACCCAGGTTGGGCGCCGCTGTTCCCAACGGCCGGTGGCATTATCGTTGAACGTGGTTCAACCCTTTCACATTCTGCGGTAGTGGCCCGAGAGCTGGGTATTCCTGCCATTGTGGGCGTACCTGAATTAACCAAGATATTAAAAGACCAAGAAACCATTCGCATGAACGGGGTCACAGGCACCATTGAGCGTTTAGATTTAGCTGTTGAGAGTGATCAAACTCAAATGAGTGAGGCGTCTTAATATTATGGCAACACATAATCTTAATTGGTCCCCTAATCAGTCATTGCCTGACGT
>NYTP01000065.1 GCA_002683575.1 Bermanella sp. | reverse complement strand
GAGGAATCCGGTGGAACTCAGTCCGCTTTAGATAAAGAATTTATTCCGTTTGCCCACCCGTCCGGTGCGTGGCTGCCTAATTACTTTTTGCATTTATTAGGCGAAGGCATGCTGTCGCGTAAATTACAGGAGTACTACCTAAGCCAACCCAATAGCACGCCTATGCAGGCGAAAATAAAAGCCATTCTAACCTTGGTGGCAGCACAAACCACTAACGAGGTAGTGGAATATGAGCTGCCTTGGGAGCAACGCCTAGACCCAATGGCGGACTTTTATTTTAACCTTGCCGGTATCATTGCGTTTTCGTTTGATGAGGTGGCCCGGCTGCTCAGCAATGAGGCAGTGGATTATTACTATTGGCCCGGGCAGCCCATTATTGATGTGCAAGATGGTGCGCTGTTTAACCAAGGGGAACAATATTATTTTAGAAGTGGCTTGGGGTTTGATGGCTCTTATCAGTTAGCGATAATCAGCGGCATGCCCGCTACAGGGGCTGGGCTGGCTTACAAACTGGATGCAACCGATCACTTAAGTGTGATGTTCGCTACGGATGTTTCCGTCAGCCACCCCAATGAGAAAGTCGAGGCCCTAGAGCGTAAAAAGGATTTCACCGCCAGTGAAATCGCTGAACTTTATAACCGATCACTGAATGTGTATTGGGATAGAAAAGGCTCGCTTATGGGGGCACTGGCCGTAAGCTATGATCCTTTTTATCAAGTAAGCCTCAACGTTTACCCACAAACCTATTCGCAGCTTAGTATTGGCGGTTTTAATCTAGGTGAAATGGGCATTGGTGGGTATCTTATCGCCTCACAAGAAGGGGCTAATAGTCTTGGGGTAACCTTTAGTTTTAGCCCTGTGATGCTTGGGCTGCGCCGTTAAGAAATCTAAGCGCGGTTGCTCATAACTTCAAAATATATAAGAAATCTGCAGATTCCCCTCGCTTCTTAAAAGCCTTGTCTATACTTAAGTTTAAGATGGAGGGGGAAGTTATGTGGTTATCGGTAGAAAAATGGATCGCCCGCTACCATGCCTATCAGGCAAGGTCTCATTATAAGCGTCAACGCTACGCTCTGTGTTTGCATTATTTAAAATCCCTGAGCAATTGGGACCCAGCGTTTGTAAACAACCCGATGTACGCCGGTTACCGAGCCATTTGCCATTACCAGCTAAAACACTGGGACAACATCACTGAAGAAGTCGAAAGCGCGTTGTTTTCATTACGCCGCTACACCGATGACGACAAAGAAGCTCTGATTCTTTGGCAAGACTTAAAAAGCCACCTGGCGGATCTGCGTTATGTGCAACCTAATAACCTGGGCCTAAAAAAAGCCAGCTCGCTATAAACACAAAAACCTAACGCCCATGGATTCAACGGCCTTAGGTTTTTTTGTGTGTAGCATTTATCTCTGTCTGTTTCTATCTATTTCATTTGTCTCTTTTATTTTTTGCCTTTTACCCCTGCAGTATGGGCCAGCGTTCAGCGAGCACGCCCTTTTCAATCACTAAGATATCGCCAAACTGCAAAAATACGGCCTCCGATTGTGTGGGCCTTAAAAAGATAAAATCATCTTGTTTTAATTGCACACTGGCCGAGCCGTTATACATTTCTTGATTACTTGAGCGCCCATACACAGGGTTCAGCGTTAACCCTTTTGGTGATACGGGGTTGGCTTTCCAGTAGCCGCCATAAGCAAAAAAGGTTTTCTGCCAATTTTGATTCCACATGGCCATTATTTTCCCCAAACCCGATACTCCTGGTATCTGAGTTTCATTCAATACTTTTAAAACGGGGCTGGCTATAAACGCTGCGGCTTTATGATCGGCCAAGGTGGGTAAATCAAAATCAGATGGTTTTACCAAACACGAACCCGCACTTAGTTCATTCATGGGCCAGCTCGATGCTTTGCCTTCATTGTAATACTGATAAGTGGGGCTGCCGGCGGCATTTAAAGTTAAATCTTGCACGCTGCGCCCTAACTGTTTTTCAGCCAGTGCCACATAATCACGATAGGTGTCCATGGCTTGGTCACGGTGTGTGATCGGGTCCCCTGGCACTTTACCGATGTGAGGCTCGTATCCCATTAAGCCTGAAAACCTTAAATACGGGTGCTGTTCGATGGTCTCCAGCATGGTGATAAATTCACGTTCGTTAGTGACACCGCCGCGATGTAAACCCACATCCAGTTCAATATTGATATTAAGGGTTTGTTTTAAATCAGCCGCCAACACCGCATATTGTTGCAAACGGGTTTGAGAATCCAATAACCATTGCAATTGGGTTGGTGCATCAAATGTTGTTTGTGTTGACACTAAGCCTTGATAAAAAATACGGGCCGCTGCCACTGGCATTGGCTTGCCCATTAGTACATCGGCGTTAGGAATGTCTTTGGCCAAGGTACTTAAGAATGGCTGATGGAACACCATGAGTTTATTGGTACCCGCTTGTGCCATTGTCCATTTCAACATCTCAATCGACGGCAAAGACTTGGCCACAATACGGTAATCAAAGCGGCCCTTCATATGTCGAACCAGGGTCTGAATATTATTGGCCATGACGGTTTTATCCACCACCATAGAAGGCGTCGCCACATTATTGCTTTGCAAAGACCGGCTAATAGATTGAAAGTACGCGTTATGATCTTGCGCCCCTAAATCATTGGGCCTTGCCCACGCAAGCCCACCAAGGGCTGTCGCACCTAAGGCACCTTTTATCAGGTTGCGCCGGGTCATGCCTTTTTTTGATTTCTGGCTCATACATCACCTTTTATATTTATTATTTTTTATTCACTATGACCCAAACAATGATGACAAATAAGGATTTAAAAACTGCCCCTCAGGGTCAAGCTGCTGGCGTATGGCTTTAAAATCGGACCAGTGTTCATAATGAGCAGCAAATTGTTGAGCCGTCATGGTGTTGAGTTTGCCCCAATGAGGGCGACCATTGTATTTCTGCATCACAGGTTCAATGGCAGCAAACATGGCTTGAAAATCTTCTTGGTGATAACGGTGCACCGCAATCGAACAGGTTTCACGGCCATTAAAGGGGCTTAGCCAAATGTCATCCTGCTTAATAAATCGCACTTCAAATGGAAAAAAGACCTCAGGGAATTGTGTTTCAACGATGTGCCGAATTTCTTTAAACGCATCAAGCATGTTTTCACGGGGTAGGTGGTATTCCATTTCGTTAAAACGCACGTTGCGCTCACTGGCATAGTTTTGCCAGCTGTTGGCTACATTCACTTCTTTAGGCAAGGTGTTCATGTAGGTGCCTAACACCAGTTCCCGTAGTTTGGGGCTCCAGCTGAGCAGATCACGGGCGGTTTTTAAATCTTCAGCACCATCGTTTTGGTCCAGCTTTTCCATTTTAGTAATGGGTTCGTCCGTGATGTTTTGTACATCAATGAAGCCCATGCCGGTAAAGGGAATAAAATAGAATTCAAAGTTACGATTGTCATCCGCAAGTTGGTGTGCGTTTTCGAGAATTTCTTCAATGGGCAACCAAGTCGTTTCGCGCTTTAATTTATACGGTGCTTGGTTTTGTAGCGTCACCTGTGACACCACACCCAGTGCGCCCATGTTTACTCTGGCCGCGTTAAAGATATCGGTATTCTGGCTGCGACTGCATTCCAGCGTATCGCCATTGGCCAACACCAGCTGCAAGGACGCTACGTAATCGGACATACATGTAATCTGTGCCCCTGTGCCGTGTGTCGCTGTAGCAATTGCCCCTGCTAGGCTTTGCTCGTCAATGTCTGGCATGTTCAGCAGTGCTTGTCCGTTTTGCGCTAAGGGCTCACCTATTTCACCTAAGCGAGTACCGGCCCATACCCTGGCTTGCTGTTTTTCAGCATCCACGCTGATTAAGCCAGACAAGCGGCTTAACGATACGATGGTGTCATCGGTAGGCACCAAGGGCATAAACGAATGACCCGAGCCCACAGGGCGAATAATCCCTTGGCTTTCTTTTAATAAAGTTTGGAGTTGTGCAAGGTCCGCCGGTGCGCTGCGTGTATTGGGATAGCACACCTGTGAGCCGGACCAATTTCGCCAAGGCAAGGCAGACGGTTTAGCGGCCAATAAATGGGGTGGCATGGCCATAACGGCGGCGGCCCCCATAAGCTGTTGTAAAAATGTGCGACGTGATTGCATAGTATTTTTATTATTTATTGTTGAGGGTTTTGAGCCATAAAATCGATTAAGGCATTCAATTGTTCTGCGTTACAGTCCATGCATAAACCAAACGGCGGCATACCACCAAAGCCATTGACCACATTTTCAAGCAGCGTATCTCGGCCTTTATCTAAACGGCTTTGCCAAGCGGAAATATCTCCGGTAAGCGGCGCGCCCGTGCTGGTCAGGGTGTGGCAATTTTTGCAGCTGCGCTGATAGATTTCATTTAATTGGGGATCATCCGGTACCAAGGTTTGAGAGATGCGCATCATTTCTTCAGGCGATGGCCCTTGCTCACACGCTGATAACAAAACAGATAGAAATAGAAGACTAACTATACGAAACATGCTGTGCCTTTCATTGGATTATTATTTTTGTGAAAGAGTGCAACGCCTACTGTACCAGGTCAATTGTCAATTTGGCCAAAGCGCACATTTATTCAAGATGACGGGGAATCACCATCTGGATACTAAAACCCTGCCCTTTCACTGGGAAAAATAAACGCCCCTTCAGTGCTTGGCAAACTAGGTTATAGATCATATATAAACCCAAACCTATATGCCCCTCAGGGCCTTTAATCGTGGTGAAAAACGGTTTGCATAAATTTTTAACCAGCTCCGGTTTAATGCCTTTGCCATTATCGGTAAAACTAATGGATATGGTGTCCTTGTCCTCTTCGAGCACTCGAATTTTTATCAAGGGTGTTTGATCCTCGTCCACAAAACTGTGCAATAGCGCGTTCTCAATCAGCTGCACTAAAATAGATGAAATAGCTGTTTCATAGGTATACATTCTCAGCTCAGGATCACAATCTATATCGACCTTCCAGTCGCCCATACGCCAGCGCTGCGATTCAAGGGTGCGCTCTATCAGCTCATACACTTTTATGTGACTTGCTTTTAGGTCCTGCTGCCAGGATGACACTTCTTTAAAACGTTTTACTACCTTGCTCATTCGCTTTTGATTCTCAGTCACTGATTTCATGGACTGTGCGATTAATGAAGTAAATTTTTCATAATCCTCGGTGTGAATTCGCTGAGCATTTTGTAAGTTGAGTATGTCACTTACGCCTTGATTGATATATTCAGTGGTGGCCACATTACTGCCAAGAGGCATGCTAATTTCATTGGCGATGCCTAAGGAGAACTGCTCCATAATCATTAAGCGTTCTTGATCGAGCTCTGCTCTTAGTTTTTCTGCAATTTTACGTTCGGTAATATCTTGGATGGTGCCTTCGAATGCCATGGTTTCATTGGTTTTATAATGGCGTAAATTAATGCTCACCCAGCGCTCTTCACCGCTGTTGGTTTTAATGATTAATTCATTGTTATTACTATTGCCATTTTCCAATGCTTGTTTGAGCATCGTTTTAAAGTCGTTAATATTTGAGCGCAAATAAGCGCGAATATCAGTAACATTATCAAGCATGTCTTGACGGTGCTGAAAGCCAAAAATTTTCGCACATGCAAGGTTGACACTGGTTAGGTTATATTCTGCATCCGATTGGAAGTTACCAATAGGGGAATTTTCGTAAAGATTTTGGTAATTCTGTAATGCATCCAGGTGTTCGTCTTTACTTTTAATCAGTGCCTTTTCTGTGTCTCGTCTTTCTTGTGTGGCTGTGGATATACGATCCGCCAGCGAAAACGCGAGAAATAACACTTCAAGCACTGAGCCCATTAAATACCCATAGGTACTAAACCAGGTGGTTTCGCCAATACCTAGTCCTCTTAAATTCAGCAGTAACAGCCCACCTAAAAACAATGCCCAAGCGCAGGTAAAATAGCGTGCCGCCTTGTAGCCTTTTATCCATAGATACGCACCAGAAATAAGCCCGGATACAATGGCTAGCATACCCGTCAGTACAATGATTGGCGTTGCCACACTGTAATCTAAAACAAATAACAAACTGAGATTGATTAAAACAATAACGCGTAAGCTGACAAAATATTTATGCAGTTTGGGGCTACTGTTTGAGAGCCGCAAAAAAGTCGACATAAAGGTTAAAACGGCCAGCTGGTATAAACAATACGAAACAGGAAAACTGTAATGGTTGATGCTAGGGCTGTCCGGCCAAAACCAAGCAAAACCTCGACCGTCAAATGAGAGCTGCAGTAATAAGAAAGACGATACTGTTAATACATAGAATAAATAACCACGCTCTCGTATCACTAAATAAATAAACAAGTGATAAAACGCCATGACCACAAGCACCCCATAGTAGGCGCCATAAATTATTTGCTCTTTGGCGAGATGTTCTGCGTAGGCAATTTCAGGCCACCACTTTAGTGGCAGCATCATGGTACCTTGGGTTTCAATTCTGGCAATTAAGCGGAAATGGGTCGGCCCAGAATTGGACATGCCTAGCACAAAATCCGGCACCTTAACTAAGCGTTGTGAAAATGGGCGTGCATCCCCACTTTGTAGGCTACTGATGAGTTCGTCTTCTTTAAAAAGATACAGGTCAAGGTAATCCAGTAATGGGTAAGGCACATGCATCACCCAATCGCCTTTGCGGTAGGCATGAATCTCTTGCATAACCCAGATAGTGGCATTGGAGTAACCGAAGTTTAACTCCCCCTCCACCGCTTGCCACTGGGCCTCTTCAAGCACTTCATTTACAGAATGGGGTTGATCATCTGGCTCAATCCAATAATGGATTTTTGATAATGAGAGTCCAGGCACAGCAATGTCTGCGCCGTAAGAAGGCACTAACCAAGTGAGAGTTAAAAGAATTAAAAGATATTTCAAAGCACGCCATCCAACCTTACTCTTTTATAAGCTTAGCAGCATTGAAAAACTCTTCACGGACATATATCTTTAATAACAACAGTGGCCATATCTGACCTCATCATTTATGGGACTATATCGCAGTGAATTCACACTGGCTGATAGTATTCAAGATGAGCAAGGGGAGCGAAACAGGTGAATGTCATTGTAAAAGCACCGTATTTTATTACGGCGACTGACTTGTTATCCCTTTGCTCATGGCTTGTTTAGCCTAGGCTTAAGCCCAAGTCGGAATAATCTAGGTACGTGCCCTGTGTCAGATACCATCTGAACCGGCCTTAGGCCATGCCATAGCTAGATACTTAAATCTCGCTCCCCTCCTTTGCCCTCTCGTAATTGGTATTATTTGCTAACCTTATAGTATCGACTATCAAGAGTTGCCTATGCCAAAGTCTCAAGCCAATAAGCCCCCTAGCAAATTTAAGGCAAAATATGCCGCACTCAATAGCAACACCCAATCGCTTATCAAGTTGCTAGTGGTTGCCATTGTACTCATTGCACTTGGATTGGTGTTTCACTTTAATACCGACCAAAGCATCCCCAGCACCGAGCGCTTTTTTGAGCAACGTAAAAACGTGCAGGAATATCATGAGTATCAACAAGAAGATGAAAGCGCGAAAAAACGCGCAGAGAAGAATATCTTTTTACAAAATTAACACAGCCAAGCACACCGCTTAGCTGTGATCAAAGGCCGGTTAGCTTTTCTGACGCATCAAGCCTTCTTGCGCCACACTCATCATCAATTGCCCATCACGATGATAAATATGCCCCATGTTTAAGCCGCGCCCTGCAGAGGCGGCTGGGCTTTGCATGCTGTATAACATCCAATCATCCACACGTGGCTTGTGATGAAACCAAATGGCATGATCGAGGCTGGCCACCTGCATACCCTTTGAAGCAAACGACACACCATGAGGTTGTAAGGCTGTGCCCACCAAATGAAAGTCCGAACTATACGCCAATAATGAATAGTGCAGCGCTAGGTCTTGGGCAGTCCAATCGTTGATTGGCTTAAACCACACATCTTTTTGTGGATCACGCTTATCAGGTGAAAAAATATTAATAGGGTTAATAGGACGGCTTTCTACTGGTTTGTCTGAGGTGTACTTATCTCGCACGGTCTCAGGGATCATTTCAGCGAATTTTCGGGTAATCTCAAGCTGCGACATCAAGCCATCAGGCCCTTGCACATTAGGCATAGGCATTTGATGCTCAAATCCTGCTTCGGGGGTTTGAAAGCTGGTGTTTTGCGTCAAGATGATTTTGCCATCTTGGATGGCATCCACTCTTAGTGCAGAAAAACTACGCCCTTTACGCAGTACTTCCACCTTGTAATCTACGTGACCATTCACATGCCCAGGCAGCAAAAAATAGGCGTGCATGGAATGGGGTAAAAACCCTTCCGGCGCTGCTTGCATAGCGGCATTAAGCGATTGCCCTAGAATCTGCCCACCAAACAAGTTACGAAAGCCCAAATCTTCACATTCACCACGATATAAAAAGGTCCCTGGGCCTTCATGAAGAAATTTCACACTTAATAAATCAATTAATTGCTGGGTAACCGCATGCATGGGCGTGTCCTTAATTTGTACCACTTTAAATTAGTTTAGATTAAACACTCTACTGATGACATATTCAAACACTCGTTTGAAGACAGACAGATCCGCTAAAAAACCATCCCCTACTCAAACGCCCCATTGGTGAGCGGCGCCCTTTACCCTATAATGCGCCCCTTATTTACTATCCAAGGTAGTGGTTGCATGCATCAAGTGGCACCCGAACAGTATTCGAGCTTATTGGCCGAGAAACAGGAACGAATCGAAGACCAATTTGCCCAGTTTAATATTGGTGACATTGACGTGTATCCAAGTGAGCCTTTGCACTTTCGCCAGCGGGCCGAGTTTCGTGTTTGGCATGAAGGGGATGAATGTTTCCACGCCATGTTTGAGCCAGGCACCAAGACTGACCCCATTAAAATCACTGAATTTCCCATTGCCAGTCTCGCCATTTGCGAGCTAATGCCTAAAGTGATGGCAGCGATCAATAGCCAGCCCATTCTTAAACACAAGCTGTTTCAGGTTGAGTACCTCAATACCCTTTCTGGCGAGATGCTGGTGACCGTGATCTACCACAAGCAGCTTAACGACGAATGGATCGCGGCCGCCACCGCCCTAAAAGAAGAGCTGGGTATTCATTTGATTGGCCGTGCGCGCAAAATGCGTTTACTGCTGGATCAAGAGTACGTGTTAGAAACCCTCAACGTGGATGGCAAAGCCATCCAATACCAGCAAATTGAAGCCAGCTTTACTCAGCCAAATGCCCGCGTAAATGAAAAAATGCTAAGCTGGGCACGCAGCTGTGCCACCGCCGGAGATGCCGATTTATTAGAGTTGTATTGCGGTAATGGTAACTTCTCATTGGCCCTAGCCGATCAATACCGCAGCGTATTTGCGACCGAGATCAGCAAGACCTCGATTCATGCAGCCAACTTTGCCAAAGAAGCCAACGGCATTGAAAACGTCACGTTTGCCCGGGTGAGCGCTGAAGAGTTTACCGAGCACATGAATGGTACTCATTCACGCAGACGCTTGAGCGGCTTAGGCCTTGAAGACGCTGACTTTCAAACGGTTTTGGTGGACCCACCAAGAGCCGGCCTAGATGAGGCCAGCTGCGAGATGATCAGCCGCTACCCGAACATTATTTACATCAGCTGCAACCCAGACACCCTAGAGCTGAACCTTCGTGCCCTTAGCAAGACCCATGAAGTCAAACGCTTTGCCATGTTCGACCAGTTCCCTTATACCCATCACATCGAGTGTGGCGCTTATTTGCAAGCCAAATAAGCCCGCCCTGGCGGTCGTTTACCCTATAAGCCGGCCGCCTGCTTCCCGTTTTTACACACCATTACATAAACACAACTGAAACCCGTGGTGGGATGGGTCACAATCCGTCTAACTTAGTACATGCGTACACAATATGACATCACCGCAATCACACCCTTTTTTCAACTTGGTTACTGACCAATGCCAAGCAGAGGCCGCCCTTTCTGCTCTGGTTTGCTTTGGCAACCTGAACGAAAAAAATTACTTCAAACCAAAAGTAAAACACCTCAAACACGAGTGGCTTAAAACACACATGTCTTTTTGTTTGGCTAAAAAAGTTAACACCTTAGTGGCAAACTACATCAGAGAATATGGCGATCTAAGTGAGCTGTTAACGATATTTATTAGTAAAAGTATTGGCCCATCCCATTTCCCCGCCACTACCCATAAACTAAACGAAACCAAATTAACTGATCGGTTTCATTAATATCATCAAGATACAAAACAGCCAAGCCGTTTCGTAAACACTTCACGAAACATATATAAGGCTTGAAACATGAAATGCGAACTGTGCTCTAAACCGGTTTTTGGAAATGATGGTATTACAGTGCTGGGCATTGGTGCGGCGCACGTCGCCTGTTTTGAATTAGAAAAAAATATTCGCCGCGT
>NYTP01000064.1 GCA_002683575.1 Bermanella sp. | reverse complement strand
TCGATCAGCTCTGTAGGGGCCTTCAACAAACCTCACAGTAGTAGGCATATCAGATACAGTGTAATAACAAGACTTTGGACCAATACCATGACTAACTAAGGCAGTTTTAGTCTTATTATCAAGGACATCAATACCATCAAAAGTATTCCCAAGAATTAACCAATCAGGCTTTTCCTTACGATAAAGAGCAAGCGCATTCTCATACCCATCAACATGCTTAATTGATTTACAAGGGATCCCCGCCTCAATTAAAATGGATGGCATGGATTCTGACACACTAGAGTACAGTAAAAATGCGCTATCAATACCATGCTTATCTAACTCTCTTCTGATAGGCATATATTGAGGTAAATAATACAATTCCTGTACATCAAAATAGACTTTCAAATTTCCACCCTAATCATCGATCGAACTTGGCTACTATAAAACTTCAACCAAAGACTACAAAATACAATATATTTATACTTAAAAATTTACTAAATAGAATTCTGATTGCGTGCATCACTAGAGCAGTAATTAAAATAAAAAAAAAGATTTATATATCCCTAATTATCAATTAAATATTTTATTATTCTATTCGAGACTTCTCCATCAACGGGTCCTACATGATCTTTTGTATACATTTGTCTGTTTTCTTCATATTCACCGGGGTTTTTAAGCTGCTCAAGGACAGCACTTCTCAATTGTTTATAGGTTGCAACATGTTTACCTATGTCTTTATAAAGGACATTATCCGTCCCAAATCGTTTCTTAAACCTGTACTTAAATAGTCCACGATAAGACCACTTCAATCTAAAGAAATCACAGACAACAACTGGCTTATTCATCGCAACAAACTCAAATAAAGTGCTGGATGCTTCGCTTAATAATATATCTGCAACAGCAATAAAAGGTATCAAAGACAAATCGTCCCGTGATGCTACATATACATTATCAAATTTTGACCACTTCTCTAATTTATTGCGTTGCCCAGAATACTGTTCGATGGTGTAGGTAAATGTGTGGGGTTTAATAATTAAATTAAACTCAGGGAAATCTGTCGGCCAATCATCAGGAAAGCACTCTAAAGAGCTAGGGTTAAAGGTTGGTGCATACAATATTGTTTTTACCTCCGGGTTTAATCCCAAACTATAAAGGTCAACACCTTTCTCATCACCATTAAACAAAGGATCCAGCTTAGAATAACCAAGTTGTACAAACTCATCATCGGGATACAATTCTTTGATTTTAGATAATCTCGCCTCACCTTCAATAAAACGTACTGTCATGGGTGTCGCTGATTTATGATAATAACTAGGTTTAGGCCCAATACCATGACCCAACTGTGCAGTCTTCGTACAAACAGGTAATGCGCTTAAATATTTGAAAGCATTACCAAAGAAAACCCAATCTGGTGATTGAGAGGCATAATATATTGATGCCTCTTTTTCATTAGATACCCATTCAAAGTCAACATTTAACTCAGAAAACACAGATTCAAATTTCACATCGATATTACTCTTATAACACAACAACTTAACATCGTGCCCTAATGCTATCAGTCTCTCAAAAATAGGCCTATATTGTGGAATATAATAGACATTAACCACATCAAACATTACATACATAGTATGTCTTCCTAAAGCTTGTTATATTCTTATTTTCGGCTTTATGCCAAGGAAATTCGAGAATTTTCCGTTCAAAATCACATAGATTATACCAGAAGACACCCATGCCTAACCCAACACTGAAGAAATTTGGCTACCCAAATACACTGATCAAAAGCTACAAACACTGGAATCTGCTTTTAAGACCTAATCAAGTCACCATAGGGTCCTTAATATTGATAAACAAAGAGAAAGCTCACCACTATTCTGACCTATCTCATGAAGCGTCTTTAGAACAAAAATCAATCATCGTCGAAATTGAGCAAAACTTAAAAAAGCGTTTCAACTATAGTAAAATCAACTACTTAATGCTCATGATGCTAGACCCAGAAGTACATTTTCATATCATACCTAGATATGAGTCGCCTGTTGAGTTTTGTAATGAAGTATTCACAGATATAAGCTGGCCATCCCCTCCTGACTTAACACAGAAAATTGAATTAAATGACACCTACTTTAATGAGCTTCTTGTCACACTAAGAAGTGATTTTGCATTATTTGACATACTCAATGACTCCCCAAAAAAACAGTATGGAAGAATGTTTACTTCCGGATGTTTCGACATATTCCATCAAGGACACCTAAATATTATCAAGAAAACTAAAGAGCTTTGTGATTACCTGATAGTGGGGGTTTCTACTGACGAGTTAATTATAAAGTCAAAAGGTCGCCCGCCTCTTATTCCATTTGAAGAACGCATCTCGATCTTAGAGTCTAATCGCTATATAGATGAAGTCATCCCACAAATAGATAAAAACAAGCAAGCAATTGTGGATCAATATCACATTAATGCCATTTCAGTAGGATCAGACTGGAAAGGTAAATACCCTACAGTTACATGCGACATGGTATATTTTGACTACACACCTAATGTCAGCTCCACTGTACTAAAGCAGAAACTCAATCCTCAATAGAATCCCCACCCTGCAACCTCTCACTTCTTTCAAAACCCGCCTTGAAAAGGGGTTGCATCGCCACCCCCTACATCTAGGTGGTAGACCCTCTATCTTTAATACTTATTAACGCTTTACTGTACAGCACTTACTGCAAATTAAGTTACTTTTTAAATAAATTTTATGCTAACTACAACATTATCAAAATTGACTTTCATAAAACAAAAAACCCAGCCTAGGCTGGGTTTTTTTACAATCAAATAGCTAGAAATTAACTATTAATCGTTTTGAGACTTAAGCTGTTGCTTGATCAAGTCACCAATGGTGGTAGGACCAGCTGCTTCAGTTTCTTTTTCACGATGCGCTTTGATCGCTTCTTTTTCTTCAACTTCGTCTTTGCTCTTCACAGAGATAGAGATACTACGGTTTTTACGATCTACCATAATAATCTTAGCTTCAACTTCGTCGCCTTCTTTCAGTACGTTACGTGCATCTTCAACACGATCCTTACTGATTTCAGAGGCTTTAAGTGTCGCTTCTACGCCTTCCATGATTTCAACGATAGCGGCTTTCGCATCAACAGATAGTACTTTACCTGTAATGATGGTGCCTTTGTCGTTTTCAGCAACGTATTCAGCGAATGGGTCACGCTCTAACTGTTTAACGCCTAGAGAGATACGCTCACGCTCTGGGTCGATAGAAAGAATAATGGTTTCTAGCTCATCGCCTTTCTTGTAGTTACGAACGGCTTCTTCGCCAGTTTCGTGCCAAGAGATATCAGACAAGTGAACTAGACCGTCGATGCCACCATCAAGACCGATGAAGATACCGAAATCAGTGATAGATTTAATCTTACCGCTGATCTTGTCACCTTTGTTGCATTTGCTAGAGAACTCTTCCCAAGGGTTAACTTGACACTGTTTAACACCTAGAGAGATACGACGACGCTCTTCGTCGATATCAAGAACCATAACTTCAACTTCATCGCCCACTTGAACCACTTTAGATGGGTGGATGTTTTTGTTAGTCCAGTCCATTTCAGATACGTGAACAAGACCTTCAACGCCTTCTTCAAGTTCTGCGAAACAACCGTAATCAGTAAGGTTAGTTACCTTAGCAGTTACCTTGGTGTTTTCTGGGTAACGAGCTTTAATTGCAACCCAAGGATCTTCGCCAAGTTGCTTAAGACCTAGAGATACACGGTTACGCTCACGGTCAAACTTAAGAACCTTAACTAGAATCTCATCACCAACGTTAACAATTTCACTTGGGTGCTTAATACGCTTCCAAGCCATATCAGTAATGTGAAGTAGGCCGTCAACACCACCTAGGTCTACGAAAGCACCATAGTCAGTTAGGTTCTTAACAATACCCGTCACTTCTTGACCTTCTTGAAGGTTAGCAAGCAGCTCATCGCGCTCTTGGCTATTAGCTGTTTCAAGAACCGCACGACGAGAAACAACAACGTTGTTACGTTTTTGATCAAGTTTGATTACTTTAAATTCTAATTCTTTACCTTCAAGGTGTGCAGTATCACGAACTGGACGCACATCTACCAAAGAACCAGGTAAGAAAGCACGGATAGTTGCAACATCAACAGTGAAACCACCTTTAACCTTACCGTTGATAACACCCGTAACCACTTCTTGTGCTTCGAATGCTTTCTCAAGCTCTTTCCAAGACTCAGCACGCTTGGCTTTTTCACGAGAAAGTTTAGTTTCACCGAAACCGTCTTCAACGGCTTCTAGGGCAACGTGTACTTCGTCGCCAACGCTAACTTCTAGTTCACCCTTATCATCTAAGAACTGAGCACGTGGAATAACGGCTTCAGACTTAAGACCAGCGTTAACAATTACCCAATCAGAGTCGATATCGACAACAGTACCAACTACGATACTGCCTTGTTGCATATCAAGGCCGTTAAGGGATTCTTCAAAGAGATCAGCAAAAGATTCAGACATTAAATTACCTAGAGTTTCAACCACCATGCCAGTTGATGGGTCTGTTTAAATATGTAGTCGCCGTTCCGCACCTGGCAAGGGTTGACGACCACAGATATAATTGGGCGTGGATTATACAAGGGAAATCAAGGAAAACCAAGTGATTATCTCCTAAAAGACAAGCTCTTGGTTATTCTAGGGGGTAGTCACAACCTTAAACCAGATTATTACGCTTTAACTCAGTCATAACCACATCAAGAACCTGCTCGATACTCATGTTAGTGCATTCCACAACAAGAGCATCCTGAGCAGGCTTAAGCGGAGCAACCTCTCGATTCATATCACGCTCATCACGCTCTTGAATCTCCGCCAAAATTTTCACGACATCAGCCTCAAGGCCTTTTTCTTGCAACTGAAGAAAGCGGCGCTTAGCACGCTCTTCCGCTGAAGCGGTTAAATAAATCTTAACTGGGGCGCTAGGAAAAACGACCGTCCCCATATCGCGACCATCCGCCACAACACCTGGCGCTTGAGCAAAGTCACGCTGACGCTCAAGCAGTGCTTGGCGAACCTGAGGAAGAGCAGCTACTTTACTGGCCATAGAGCCCACTTCTTCTGTTCGAATATCCTGACTTACATCCTCACCTTCTAAGATGGTATGAACCAAGCCTGCTTCTTGCGGGATAAACTGAACATCCAAGTGTTTTGCCAAAACAGCAACCGAAGACTCATTATCAAGCTCAACGCCGTGTTTTTGGGCAGCCACCGCTGTCAAACGATACAGTGCACCGCTATCCAATAGATGCCAGCCTAATTGCTTCGCAACCATATAACAGACTGTACCCTTTCCAGCACCACCCGGGCCATCGACTGTTAATACAGGCACTGACTTAACCTGACTCATTTTCATTCCTTATAACTGGTTACCCAGCTCATATCTTTGTGACCCTGACATCAACAACAGGACCAAGAAACCAATAAACTACGATTCTGTGCTCACATTGATACCACAGGTTTGAGACAACTCAATGAACCCCGGAAAAGATGTTGCAACATTTGCACAATCTAAAACTTTAATTGACTGCGAAGCTCTTAAGGAGGCAATCGTAAATGACATGGCAATACGGTGATCATGGTGAGTAACCACCTCGCCACCCCCGAATGCACCCTGCTCGCCAAAACCTTGAATAATGGCACCATCTTCAGTGCCCTCAATATCAACACCCAAGACTTTTAAGCCATCCACCATGGCCTGGATACGATCACTCTCTTTTACACGAAGCTCTTCAGCACCAGTCAAAACCGTTTTACCTTCTGCACAAGCTGCCGCAATAAAAATAGCAGGAAACTCATCAATGGCTAAAGGCACCTGATCTTCAGGGATGTTAATACCTTTTAGAACTGAATAGCGAACACGGATATCCGCAACCGGCTCACCACCAACTTCACGTTCATTTAATAATTCTAAATTAGCGCCCATCAAGCGTAATATATTAATAATACCAATTCGGGTTGGGTTAATACCTACATGCTCGATGGTGATATCACTGCCCTTTGCGATACTGGCCGCGACCATGAAAAAAGTAGCAGAGGAAATATCAGCAGGCACATCAATGTTAGTTGCCGTTAACTGGCCGCCCGACTCAAGTGTCACGGTATCGCCATCTACATGAACATCATAACCAAAGCCTTTCAGCATACGCTCAGTATGATCACGAGTCGGCGCAGGCTCTGTTACTGTGGTTTTACCTTGTGCATACAAACCCGCTAACAACAGGCAGGATTTCACTTGGGCACTGGCCATCGGCAACTGATAGGCAATACCTTTAAGCAGCTTATCGCCTTTAATGAACATGGGCGGTCTACCTTCTTCAGCCGTATCAATCTGCGCTCCCATTTCACGTAATGGGTTGGCAACACGATTCATAGGACGACTAGAGAGCGAAGCATCACCAGTCATTTCAACATCAAAACCCTGCCCAGCCATCAATCCAGCCAGTAAGCGCATGGATGTGCCTGAATTCCCTAAATAAAGCGTATTAGGTGGCGCTTGCAGACCATGTAGGCCAACGCCGTGAATCGTCACTCGACCTCGATGGGGGCCTTCAATTACCACCCCCATATCCCTAAATGCCTGCAAGGTTGCAAGACTGTCTTCACCTTCTAGAAACCCTGACACCTCAGTGACCCCATTAGCAAGCGAACCTAGCATAATAGAACGATGACTGATGGACTTATCACCAGGCACACGAAAGGTACCGCTCAGACTGCCGCCTGGGCGGGCTATATAATTAATTTGTTGGCTTTTCATAGGTTCCACATAGGCTCTGCGGGCCAGTATTTTTGAGAAATGATCACGAGCAACCTTGGCGCGGGTAAAGACCCCCATCATGGCTGTGCTGTCTGACTGTGCAACCGCTTGTCTTAACTCACTCAAATCATGTGTAAATAGATCAAGAGCGTCAAGTACGGCTTGTTTATTTGCCATGAAGATGTCATTCCACATCTTAGGACTGCTGGCCGCTATACGCGTAAAGTCACGAAAGCCACCGGCGGCATAATTGAATATTTCTTTATTTTCATGCTGATGAGCCAGGGTATCTACCAAGGAATAGGCCAACAAGTGAGGCAAATGACTGGTGGCAGCCAGCACCTCATCATGATGCTCAACCTGCATTATTTCGATTTTTGCACCGACGGATTTCCACAAATCCGACACCAGAGCCACAGCAGAATCATCTGTAACAGTAAGCGGGGTCAAAATCACCTTATGATTTCGGAAAAGGTTTGCGTCTGCCGCCTCAATACCACTTTTTTCACTGCCTGCAATGGGGTGACCAAGGACAAAGTTCGGCTGATCCTCACCAAACACTTGACGAATATCTTCGGCTACCGACCCTTTCACACTCCCCACATCCGTGACAACGGTGCGGGAGCCTAGAAAAGGCTTAATTTGTCGCAAGATCTCTCTATTTGCCAGAATGGGAACCGACAAAATAACCAAATCTGCACCAGCAACAACTTGCTCCAGGTTATCAGCAAATGCGTCGATAACACCCAAAGCCTGAGCCTTCCCCATAGAATCAGCATTACGATCAAAGCCAGTAATATGCCAAGTAGGATTAACCTCTCTGAGCCCTTTCACCCATGAGCCACCAATTAAGCCCAAACCAACAATGGCAACCTTTGAAATGGAATAAGACATTATTCGACTAGCAAACCCTTAAGCTCAAGCAGAAAACGTTGGTTTTCTTCTTGAGTACCAATTGATACGCGTAAATGATCTGGCATTTCATAATTGGCAACTGGGCGAACAATCACCCCTTTTGCAAGCAGACCATTAAAGATATCCATTGCACGACCAGGAATTTCAAAACAAATAAAATTACCAACAGATGGAATCCAATTTACATTCAACTGATCAAAACCAGCTTCAAGCTGAGACATACCTTGATCGTTCAGCGCTTTACTTTGGCGAACGTAATTATCATCTTTCACAGACACCACTGCGGCTGCCAATGCAAATGAGTCCACATTGAACGGAGGGCGCACTCGATTTAGAAGATCTGCCATTTGCTCACTACTTACACCATAACCCACTCGCAACGCAGCAAGACCATAGGCTTTTGAAAACGTACGTGTGATAACCAAATTTGGATATTGAGCAAGATAATCTAAACCATTTGGGTAATCTGGCTTATCGACATATTCAAAATACGCCTCATCTAATAACACAACCACATGCTCAGGCACTTTCGCTAAAAACGAATCAAGCTGAGACTTTGAACTATAAGTACCCGTTGGGTTATTTGGATTCGTAACAAATACAATTTTTGTTTTATCCGAAATCGCGTCTGCCATGGCATCAAGATCGTGCCCCCAATTTTTCGCAGGCACCACAACTGCCTTACCACCTTGCATTTGGGTTACCAGACTATAAATAGCAAACGCATGCTGAGAAACGACCACTTCATCACCAGGGTTCACAAACGTCTTCACAATAAATTCCAAAATATCACTTGAACCATTACCTAAAGTGATTTGTTTTGTAGAAACCTTTAGTTTTTCACCCAGAATCGACTTTAATTCAAAGCCATTACCATCAGGGTAACGGGATAAATCTTTTAGCTCATTGGCAATGGCTGCCTTTACTTTCTCACTAGGTCCAAGGGGGTTTTCATTACTAGCAAGTTTTATGATATCAGCTGGGTTTAAATTAAACTCACGGGCAAGCTCGTCAATTGGCTTGCCAGGCTGATATGGACTTAGTTGTTGTACACCAGCTACGGCGTATTTAGAAAAATCAATTGTCATCTAGTTATCGCGCCTATTAAGATATCGCAAAAAGTATTACAAAACGGCTTTAGGGTATGAGCCCAACACTTTCAAATCCGATGCAGCCTGACCCACTTTAGCCAGCACAGCCTGAATGCCTGCATCCTCAAAATGCCCTTCAAAATCGATGAAGAAATTATAGTTCCAAGCACCACTGCGAGACGGTCGAGTTTCTATACGCGTAAGACTGACGTCCGCCTGATGAAATGGCTCCAACACATGGTATAAGGCACCAGGCTGATTACGACTGGACACCATGATTGATGTTTTGTCGTCACCACATGACTGGGTTTTATCAACACCAATAATCAAAAACCGCGTAGTATTATCCGGCATATCTTCAATGTTACTGGCCAATGCCGTAATTTCATAAAGCTCAGCCGCCGCATCACCTGCAATGGCCGCCGCATTTGGCTCTTTAGCGGCGCGCTTAGCAGCCTCAGCATTGGAGCTTACCGCAATACGCTCAATATTAGGCCAGTGCGTATCCAGCCACTGACGACACTGAGCCAGGGACTGAGGATGACTGTAGACCTTTTCTATCTTTTCATTAGAGGCGTTACTTAGAAAATGATGATGTATGCGCAAAGCCACTTCACCACATATTTGCAAAGATGACTCAGCAAAACTGTCCAGTGTATGTGTGACCACGCCCTCAGTAGAATTTTCAACCGGCACCACACCATAATTCACAGAACCGGCAGCCACCTCACGAAACACATCCGCAATTGAAACTTGACTCTCACACTGAACGCTATGGCCAAAATGCTTAAGGGCGGCAGCCTGTGTAAACGTTCCTTGCGGCCCTAGAAATGCCACCTTTAGTGGCTCTTCAAGGGCTAAACAAATGGACATTACCTCTCGAAACAAACGCGCCATATCTTCATTTGCAATCGGCCCTTCATTGCGAGACATCACTTTACGCAACACTTGCGCCTCACGCTCAGGCCGATAAAATTTAATAGCTTGACCATTAGCATACTGCTCTTTCACATGAGCAACACTCTGAGCGCACTTAGCACGTTCATTGATTAATAGCTGGATCTGTTGATCAAGGGCGTCGATTTGATCACGCAATGCGCCTAATTCTGTCTCTTCACTCATTACGAAAGTCTTATCCGTTTTGACTGGCAAATTCTTGCATAAATGCGATTAAAGCATCCACTGCATCTTCAGTTACCGCATTGTAAATACTGGCTCTCATTCCACCTACACTGCGATGACCTTTTAAATTCAATAAACCTTTTTCATCGGCCTGCTGTAAAAACGAAGCATCCATCGATGCATCCTTTAGGGTAAAAGGCACATTCATTTTTGAGCGGTTAGGTTTAGCAACTGGATTCGCATAAAAACCGCTACCATCAATGTAGTCGTACAACTTCTTAGCTTTACGCTCATTGATAACGGCAATCTTTTCCACGCCACCTTGCTGCTTCAACCAATCAAACACCAACCCCGCCAGATACCAGGAATACGTTGCCGGCGTGTTATACATGGAGCCATTATCTGCTGCTACTTTATAATCCATAGCTGTAGGCGTACCTGAGACAACCTCACCTAGTAAGTCTTCGCGAACAATCACAATACACAAGCCAGCAGGGCCTATATTTTTTTGCGCACCAGCATAAATCAAACCAAATTTTGACACATCAAGTGACTCACTGAGTATGCTTGATGAAAAATCAGCGACTAACGGCACGTCACCTGTTTCAGGAATATAATCAAACATCACACCACCAATGGTCTCATTCGGAGTGTAATGCACATAAGCGGCATCAGGATTTAATTTAAGGGTTTCTTGTGAGGGTGCATAACTAAAGTTGTCATCCGCTGAACTAGCCGCAACATTGACATCACAATAACGCTTCGCTTCTTTAATCGCCTTTTCAGACCATTGACCGGTATTGATATAATCAGCAGTGGCTTTACCACGCAGAAGATTCATTGGAATCATGGCAAACTGAGCAGTAGCCCCGCCTTGCATAAACAATACTTTATAGTTATCAGGAATAACCAACAGGTCTCGCAAATCCTGCTCTGCTTTATTCGCGATAGAAACATACTCATCACTGCGATGAGACATCTCCATTACAGATAAACCTTTACCATTCCAATCCAGCATCTCGCTTGATGCTTTTTCTAACACAGGACTTGGCAGTGCAGCTGGGCCTGCGCAAAAATTATAAACTCGAGCCATACATCAAATTAGGCGTTCGCCTACCTTCAATAAATTTCAAACAATTAAGATAAGCGACGTGACCTAATCTTAGATTTAATTTTTTCTTTATGACGATGAAAAGCCGAAACCAAAAGCGCCATCATCAAACCCACAAACACACCCGCCACGACCGCAAGTGCCATAACTAATAGTTTTTTAGGTTTAACTGCACCCACAGGTGCAATCGCTCGCTCATCAACCACAGCCAAGCTGACCTTGCTATAGTCAATTTCAAGCGACTTTAACTGATCAATCTTAAACAAAAGTGATGGAAGCTTATCGATAAAATGGTCTTCGCCATACGGCAATTCTTTTGCCAAACGCTGCCTATCCTTTAGCGCTTTTTCTTCAGCGCGCAAAGCCTTAGTGCCCGACATATAAAGGGGCGGCTCGTAGGTACCAACGATATCACTTTTACTAAATAAAGATTGCGTTTGACCCACGGCTTTTGCAATTGAGTAAGCCTCATTAAGCATTAAACTACGACGAGTTTGCTCACCACTGTATTGCTCACGCAACTGTTTAGCGTCGTATTCCAACTTACCCACTTGAGCCGCAACCTTGCTATCTACTGTATTCTTAATATCAGATAACTTGGCAGCTAATGAATATTCAGTATAGGCATTCAAAAGATCAGCGGCCTTTTGAGGGTCAGGCAACTCAAATTTAACCTGTAAATACGTCTCCACATCCTTGGCGCCAGAGGCTTTTGAGGTAAACAACCTATCGAATTTAGCAAAGTTCTGAGCCTCTGTTAGAGCCTCGTTATAAACACCTTCAACCGACTTAATCTCATCCAAATAAGCTTCGTAAAAATTACGACGATACTCCTTTGAAAGCATTGCAGAGCGAGCATCTGCAAAGGATTCTTCAAGATCTTTTGAGTAAATACCCTCTAATTGCGGAACATTGAGCTCCACCACGCTATTTGCTGAAGCTGGCTTAAGTACAACCTGGGTTTCGAATATCTCAGTGGCTCTGAACAAATACAAAGCCGCCAATAATACACAGGCAAAAAAACCGATAAACACCCAGATCTTTTCTTCTACAATGTCATCCCAGAGATCAAACAAATCGATTTCATCATCTCTTACTGAACTCAATTCGGGTGAATCTATGACATCCTTTTGCTCAACGCTCATTGTTACTCATCTCCTTGAGAGTCGTTATCCGCTGCAGCCTCATCAGATGAAACAACCGCATCATCAGAACCTACTAACAAATCTGGATCCAACTCATCATCGGCGTCTAATATTGGTGCAACCCCAACCAAACGCTCACCTTCTTGTACTTTAATTAGTGTAACGCCTTGAGTATTTCTGCCCAGTTTGGACACCTCACTCACACGAGTGCGAACCAAAGTCCCCTGATCGCTGATCAACATAATCTCATGGCCATCATGAACCTGAACAGCGCCAACTAACTTGCCGTTACGATCATTTACAACCATACCAATTACACCTTGCGTACCACGCCCCTTGGTTGGGAACTCTGTGATATCTGTACGCTTACCGTAACCTTTTTCACTGGCTGTTAATAAGGTGCCGCCTTCTTCAGGAATAATCAGCGATACAACCGCCTGACCTTCAGCTAATTTAATACCACGAACACCACGAGCCGTCCGGCCCATCTTACGAACATTCTCTTCCGCAAAACGAACTGCCTTACCACCGTCACTCATCAACAAAATATCTTTTGTTCCATCGGTAATGGCCGCACCCATCAAGGTGTCATCTTCATCTAGCTCAAGTGCAATCAAGCCGCTAGAGCGTTGACGAGCAAAGGCTGTTAAGTCCGTTTTCTTAACTGTGCCCTTCTCTGTAGCCATAAAGATATAATGGCCTTCAGTATACTCGCGAATAGGCAGAATCGTTGTAATACGCTCATCAGCATCAAGCGGCAGTAAATTCACCACTGGGCGGCCGCGACTTTGACGAGAGGCAACTGGAATATCATAGACCTTCAACCAGTAAACCTTACCGCGATTACTGAAACACAAAATGGTGTCATGGGTACTGGCAACCAATAAATGCTCAATAAAATCTTCATCTTTTATAGAAGAGGAAGATTTACCACGACCACCACGTTTTTGCGCTTGGTAATCCGTAATAGGCTGGATCTTGGCATAACCACCATGAGACAAGGTTACCACCATGTCTTCTTCGGCAATTAGATCTTCTAAAGTAAGGTGACGACGAGTAGCAACAATCTCAGTCCGGCGTTCATCACCGTATTCGCTGCGCACATTTTCTAGCTCTTCACGAATCACACCCATCAAACGTTCTTGGCTAGCCAATATTTCAAGGTATTCGGCAATCTCTTCAACTTTGATTTTATATTCACCAATCAGCTTCTCATGCTCTAAACCGGTTAGCTTTTGCAGACGCATATCCAAGATAGCTTGAGCCTGAACAGGCGACATAAAATATTGACCATCACGGAAACCATATTGCGGCTCAAGATGATCCGGGCGACAAGCATCAGAGCCTGCGCGCTCTAGCATCTCAAGAACATCACCTGGCTGCCAAGGGGTGCTTACTAGTTTTTCTTTTGCTTCCGCTGCACCTGGAGATGCTTTGATAGCAGCAATCACAGGATCTATATTGGCAAGTGCCACAGTCAAACCTTCAAGAATATGACCACGCTCACGAGCTTTGCGTAATTCAAAAATCGTGCGGCGCGTCACCACTTCACGGCGATGACGAACAAACGCTTCTAGCATGTCTTTTAGGTTTAAAATCTTAGGCTGACCATCAACTAAGGCCACTGTATTAATACCAAAAACAGTCTGCAACTGAGTCTGAGCAAATAAGTTATTTAGAACCACCTCAGGCACTTCATTTCGACGAAGCTCAACCACGATACGCATACCGTCTTTATCAGACTCATCACGTAATTCGGTAATACCGTCAAGTTTCTTCTCTTTAACCAGCTCAGCGATTTTTTCAATCAAGCGGGCCTTATTCACCTGATAAGGAATCTCAGTAAAGATAATGGATTCTTTGCCGTTTTTATCGTCCATTTCAAAATGATGACGGGCACGCATTTGTACACGACCACGACCGGTACGATACGCTTCAACAATACCATCGCGGCCATTAATTAGGCCGGCGGTAGGAAAATCAGGGCCTGAGATATACTGCATCAACTCATCAATGGTTAAATCAGGGTTTTCAATAAGGGCGAGACAACCATTTAGAACTTCAGTCAAGTTATGGGGCGGAATATTGGTCGCCATGCCCACAGCAATACCGCTTGAGCCATTTACCAATAAAGCAGGCACTCGAGTTGGAAGGACCTCTGGAATCTGTTCTGTACCGTCATAGTTATCTACAAAATCAACGGTTTCTTTATCAATATCAGCCAACATCTCATGGGCTAATTTATCCATACGCACTTCGGTATAACGCATAGCGGCGGCGCTATCACCATCTACCGAACCAAAGTTACCCTGACCATCTACTAACATATAACGCATGGCAAACGGTTGAGCCATACGAACAATAGTGTCATACACAGCACTATCACCGTGTGGGTGGTACTTACCGATTACATCACCCACAACACGGGCCGATTTTTTATAAGCTTTGTTCCAGTCATTTCCCAACACGTTCATGGCGTGTAAAACACGGCGGTGAACGGGTTTCAAACCATCGCGAACATCAGGCAAAGCTCGACCTACGATCACGCTCATTGCGTAATCCATATAGGACTGTTTCAGCTCGTCTTCAATATTAACGGGCAGGATCTGTTTGCTTAAATCACCCATGCAGGCATCCTTTATTCTTCCACCAATTTATTCGGCGTTATTGTTATATAACAAGAGCCACTCAATAATGAGTCGAATCACTCTCTTATTCGGCGCTCTTGCAGCCCCAATAAAGCCAGTCACTTTACCATAAATGAAAGTATTACCACTAATCAAAAGGGCCAAAAAGCCGCCTTTTCAGTTATACTGACGACACTTTTCGTGATTACGTTCATTTTTTAATCAAAGGGATTACACATGTCGACAAGCACACAAAGCCTGATCACACCTAAGTGGATTCTAACACTTGAAAATGAAGGGCTTTTGGTCGATCACAGCCTCGTAATCGAACAGGATTTAATCAAGGATATACTGCCAACCCACCTGGCACACTCCACCTACCCCAGAGCAACAGAAATCTTGCTAGAAAATCAGCTACTCATGCCTGGTTTTATTAATTGTCACGGCCATGCAGCCATGAATTTATTCAAAGGCCTTGCTGATGACCTGCCACTCATGACCTGGCTAGAAGAACACATCTGGCCTGCAGAAGGTCAGTGGGTAAGCCCAGAGTTTGTCGCTGATGGCACCAAACTGGCCATCGCAGAAATGCTAGCAAGTGGCACCACGTGTTTTTCGGATATGTATTTCTTTCCCGAAGTGGCTGCCGACATGGCCGCAGAACATGGTATGCGTGGTGTTTTTTACGGCCCTGTCTTGGACTTCCCAACTCCTTACGGAAGTGGGCCAGACGAGTACATTGAAAAAGTCATTCACGCTCACGACACCTTCAAACACCACCCTTTAATAAATATTGGCTTTGGCCCACACGCACCCTACACCGTAAGTGACGAGCCAATACAAAAAGTACGCAGTTTAGCCAGCCAGCTAGATATTCCCATTCAAATTCACTTACATGAAACAGAGTTCGAAGTACTGGACGCCATTGAGAAAACCAATAAGCGTCCAAATGAACGATTACGAGATTTGGGCTTCTGGGGGCCGGATGTGCAAGCCGTTCACGTCACGCAAGCCAACGCAGTAGATCAGGG
>NYTP01000063.1 GCA_002683575.1 Bermanella sp. | reverse complement strand
TGAGCGTTATGACCGCATTAACCCATTAAAAGAAGATATCCCGTTAACGGGTCCTATTCCTGCTGACCGTACGCTTTGGGAACAAAAAGCCCTTGGTCAAAACTTAGATGTGTTAATTGCGGAAAAATCCCAGGTATCAGCCGAGCGTAACCATAAATCAAAAATTTCAGGTCATTTACCAACGGTTAATCTAGTTGGCCGTTATTCTGTTTCGGATGATGAGTCCAACTCAAGTGCGGCAGGGGAAGAAGTGACATCTACTTATGTCGGTGTGAATGTGAGCATGCCAATCTTTGCTGGCGGCGCGACTTGGGCAGGTCAAAAACAAGCCTATTACCAGCGCCAAGCGGCTGAGAAAAGTTTAGAAGCGGCACAGCGCGGCGCCACGTTGAATATTCGTTCTTTGTATCGTCAGTTAGAAGCAGACGTTGCCCGTATTAAAGCGCGTAAGCAAGCCACCACGTCAGCTCGCAGCGCCATGGAAGCCACGCAAACCGGTTATGAAGTGGGTACACGTAATATCGTTGAAGTACTACAAGCGCAGCTTTCTGTATTCAGTGCACAGCGCGACTACGCATTTGCTCGTTACGACTACGTGATCGATTTATTGAAGTTCCGTCAGGCAGCTGGTGAATTATCGGTTGCGGACATTGATGAGATTAACGCGTGGTTACAGCGTTAACCCATAGCGTTTTAACTGAATAAGAGAAACCCGCTTCGGCGGGTTTTTTTATGATTAAAAGTTGGCTTCAAATAATTGCCGAATGCTGCCGTTGGCTTTTAAGTCTTTAATGGCTAGGTTAAGTACCGGTATCAGCTCAGCATGGTCGGGGTGAACGCGAATGGCCACATGATATTTCCCCACCGTGTCTGAAATTTTTAATTGCCTATATTCTGGGTTGTTTTTGTGCAGATACTCAAACACCTGCTTGTTAATAAATACTTGTTGAATACGTTCATTAATAAGCAACTTTAGGAGCGCATTTTCATCAGCTCGCTCAACTTTCTTGATGTTCTTTTTAGCCAGAACTTGATCGAAGATAGGGTAGTGGTAACCACGAACAATACCGATGGTTTGATCTTTTGTTGCCTTCCTCTCGGGAGCACCCTTATATGGGGTGGAGCGATACACGGCCACATCCTCGATGGAGTAAAAGGCGTCGGTAAATAGACCGGGAGTTGGTTTGTTAATGTGCCATTCAGGGGAGCTGCCAACCTCTATGTCCACTTTCCCCTGATGAAAAAAATAATCTAAGCGTGCATAAGGATAAAACACCCATTTTAGGTCGAGCTTGGTATGGGCGGCAATTAATTCGATTAATTGAAAATATAAACCGTTGTTGCTTTTTTCATCTATGAAAGGCGGGTACTGATAAGCACCGATTATTAGGGGTTGGGCAAAGCCGGGTGTTGATAGTAATGTCAGGCTGATGGCCATCGAGCGCCAAAATTGAGCGCGAAATACGTTAAGCATAAAAGGATCCATGGTTCATTTATCAAGCATAGACCAGCCTTCAGATAATACTGGCTTTAGCGGTGTCAGTAGGCCCTGTTGACATTGCTTGCTTGCAGATTTGCCTTAGCTGCTTGTATGCTAGCGCGAAACGGTCAATAACAATGATAATCTGAATGATCCCAGAAACCCTGCGATGCCTGTACTTACATGGCTTTAAAAGTGGCCCGAGTTCGGTAAAAGCCCAGCAAACAATGGACTTTTTTGCCCAGCACGACCGAGCGCAAAACCTGCATATCCCTCAGTTACCAGCCGAGCCGGCTAAGGCCATTGATGACGGTCAGTTTTTGTACGAGCAACTGATTGATGAAGTCGGTGTGGATAACTGTTTAGTGATTGGATCGAGCCTAGGTGGCTATTATGCAAGCTACCTAGTGGAGCGATTAGGTGGGCGAGCAGCACTGATTAATCCAGCTGTGCGCCCCTACGAGTTATTACAAGACTATTTAGGGGAGAATGAAAATCTGTACAATGGCGAAAAATTTGTCGTCACACCTAGTTACTTAACAGAGTTACTAGACATTGAGGTGATGCCCTTAAAGAAACCCAAGCATCATCTATTGTTAGTCAAAACCCATGACGAAACACTGGATGCCATGGCCGCGGTGAAAAAATACCAAGCCAGCCCCAGCATAATAGAACACGGCGGTAATCACAGTTATGAGGATTACCCTAAACGTTTACCCAGTATATTAAATTTTGCCACCCAGCCTTATTAGGCCGGCACCGATACATAAGAGCATTAAATAAGTATGAGTAACTATACTGCGCAATCCATCGAGGTACTTAGTGGTCTTGACCCAGTGCGTAAACGCCCGGGCATGTACACAGAGACCACGCGACCTAACCACCTTGCCCAAGAAGTCATCGATAACTCGGTGGATGAAGCATTAGCTGGGCACTGTAATCACATCAAAATTGAACTGTTTGCGGATCAATCCTTAGCCGTGACCGATAACGGACGAGGCATGCCAACCGACATACACCCAGAACATGGTGTCAGCGGCGTGGAATTAATCCTAACCAAACTGCACGCAGGGGGTAAGTTCAGCAATGATAATTACCAGTTCAGTGGTGGTTTGCATGGTGTGGGTGTCTCGGTTGTAAACGCACTATCTCTTGCTTTAGAGGTGACCATTCGTCGCAATGGTGAGATCCACCGCATTGCCTTTAAAGATGGTTTTAAAGCCCTTGAGCTTGAAAAAGTAGGGGATACCAAAAAGAAAAAAGACACAGGCACCACGGTTCGTTTTTTACCGGACCCTAAATACTTCGACAGCCATAAATTCTCTGTTACCCGTTTAAAACATGTATTGCGTGCAAAAGCTGTGTTATGCCCAGGCCTTCGCATTGAGTTTATTAACCACGGAAATGCGGAAGACAACAGCGAATGGCATTACGAAGACGGTTTAGTGGATTACTTAACCGACGCCACTAATGGTTATGAGGTATTACCGCCAGAGCCATTTGTAGGTGCCATAGCTGGCGAAAAAGAAGCAGTGGACTGGGCCGTGCAATGGCTACCGGAAGGTGGCGAGCAGCTTATGGAAAGTTACGTTAACTTAATTCCAACGGCTCAAGGCGGTACCCATGTTAATGGTTTGCGTACCGGTTTATTAGAAGCGCTGCGTGAGTTTTGTGAGTTCCGCAGTTTGCTGCCGCGCGGTGTAAAACTCGCCCCAGATGATGTGTGGGATAAAGTCTCATATGTATTAAGCACCAAAATGGCGGACCCACAATTTTCAGGTCAAACCAAGGAGCGTTTATCCAGTCGTGAAGCCGCTGCATTTGTATCAGGTGTGGTAAAAGACAGCTTCAGCTTATGGCTAAACGAACATGCAACCCTAGGGGCTGCCCTTGCTGAAATGGTCATCAGCAATGCACAGCGCAGAATGCGCAGTGCCAAAAAAGTGGTGCGTAAAAAAGTCACACAAGGCCCAGCACTGCCGGGTAAATTGGCAGACTGCTCCACCAATGACCCTAAGTACTCTGAAATCTTTTTAGTGGAAGGGGACTCCGCTGGTGGCTCTGCCAAGCAAGCTCGTAGCCGAGAATTTCAAGCCATCATGCCACTGCGCGGTAAAATCCTGAACAGCTGGGAAGTGGATTCCGGTGAAGTATTAGCCAGCCAAGAAATCCATGATATTTCGGTGGCTTTGGGTGTGGACCCAGGCGAAACCGACATGACCAATTTGCGTTATGGCAAGGTCTGCATACTAGCGGATGCTGATAGCGATGGTTTGCACATCGCCACTTTGTTATGCGCATTATTTGTCAAACACTTTAGACCCATGGTGGAACAAGGCCATGTGTATGTGGCCATGCCGCCACTGTATCGAATTGATGTGGGCAAAGAAGTGTATTACGCACTAGATGAAGCCGAGCGTGAAGGTGTGTTAGACCGTATTAAAGCCGAAAAGAAAAAAGGCAAAGTAGGTGTGCAACGATTCAAAGGTCTGGGTGAAATGAATCCACTGCAATTACGTGAAACTACCATGGACCCAGATACTCGCCGTTTAGTGCGTCTATCCCTTGAGAGCGAAGATGGTACGGATGAAATCATGGATATGCTGTTATCGAAAAAACGAGCTGCCGATCGCAAGTCGTGGTTAGAATCAAAAGGCAACATGGTTGAGATCGAAGTTTAATTCACAGCACATGAGTGTGTTTTTAATTAACGCACGGTGGCTCCAAGTGAAACGATTCTCTTGATACAAGCATTATATAACCTTAGCGAGACAAGCTAGGAGAGATAAAAAGAATGAATGACATTGTGATTGGTGATGACGGCGTCGAACGTCAAACCTTAAAAGATTACACCGAAAGCGCGTACTTAAATTACTCTATGTACGTCATCATGGACCGTGCACTACCGCATATTGGTGATGGTTTAAAACCGGTACAGCGCCGTATTACCTACGCCATGAGTGAACTGGGTTTAAAGGCCGGTGCCAAATATAAAAAGTCCGCCCGTACTGTGGGTGACGTATTAGGTAAGTTTCATCCACACGGTGACAGTGCCTGTTATGAAGCCATGGTATTAATGGCCCAACCATTTTCTTATCGTTATCCGCTGGTGGATGGACAAGGTAACTGGGGCAGTGCAGATGATCCTAAATCGTTTGCGGCCATGCGTTATACCGAGAGTAAATTAACTAAATACGCCGATGTACTATTAGGCGAACTTGGTCAAGGCACCGTTGATTGGCAGCCTAACTTCGATGGCTCTTTACAAGAGCCTGTGACCTTGCCGTCACGTTTACCGAATATTTTATTAAACGGCACCACGGGTATTGCCGTGGGCATGGCTACCGATGTGCCACCACACAATTTACGCGAAGTGGCCAATGCGTGTATTCACATGTTGGATAACCCAAAAGCCACGACGCAAGATTTAACCCAGTTTGTACAAGGGCCAGACTTTCCAACCGATGCGGAAATCATTACGCCAAAAGCCGACGTGCAACGCATGTATGAAACCGGTAAAGGCAGCGTAAAAATGCGCGCCGTGTATGAAATGGAAGAGGGCGATGTGGTGATCACCGCATTACCACACCAGTGTTCAGGTAACAAAGTACTTGAGCAAATTGCCGATCAAATGAACAAGAAAAAGTTACCAATGGTTTCGGATTTACGTGATGAATCGGATCATGAAAATCCAACGCGTCTGGTGATTACGCCTAAATCCAATCGAGTGGACATTAAGCAGTTAATGAACCACTTATTTGCCACCACGGATTTAGAAAAAAACTACCGCATTAACATGAATATGATCGGTATTGACGGCTTACCTAAAGTGAAAAGCTTAAGCACCATCATCAGCGAATGGTTAGTGTATCGAACCAATACAGTTCGTCGTCGATTAGAGCACCGCTTAGAGAAAGTCTTGGCACGCTTACATATCTTAGATGGTTTGTTAGTGGCGTTCTTAAATATCGATGAAGTAATCGAAATTATTCGTACCGAAGAAAACCCAAAACAAGAATTCATAAAACGTTTTGGGTTATCTGAGATTCAAGCAGAAGCAATTTTAGAATTAAAATTACGTCACCTAGCCAAGCTAGAAGAAATGCGCATCCGTGGCGAGCAAGATG
>NYTP01000062.1 GCA_002683575.1 Bermanella sp. | reverse complement strand
CCCGGAATTAATTTCGCACTCACTTCTAAAGACGTGCTGGAGATTTCAGATGTGGTGCTTAATAAAAACGGGCCGTGTTCATTTTCGATAGGGGTAATAATCGTTTTTAAGGCTTGCTCCGCTTGATCCCGTGCACGGATCATTTGTGGTAAAGAAGCATTTTGTGGCATCTCCATTTCCAATACCGCTGATTCCCCTTCTAACACAGGGAAAAACGAAAACCCCATGCGACCACTAATAGGAAAAGCAAAAATCACCATGGAAAACGCAATCGCCAAAGACAAGGTGATGCCAGGGTTGGCCAAACTTTTATCCAATACGGGGCGATAACGATTATGAATCGTGCGGCGTAACCAGGTGTCTACCTTTAATTGAATGGCGTCGAGCTTACTGCCTAACTTGGAATCGGGTTTCTTTTTTAAATGGGAAATATGCGCCGGTAAAATAAATAATGCTTCAACCCAAGAAATGGCAAAACACGTCACCACCACCGCCGGTATCACCATCATGGCTTTGCCCATGCCGCCGGGCAAAAAGAACAAAGGCATGAAAGCCACAATATTGGTTAAGATGGCATAGGTTAGCGGTACGGATACTTCTTTAGCACCAAAAATCGCAGCATCAATACGGGACATGCCCTTATCTAAATTCTCATAAATATTTTCACCAGCTATGATGGCGTCATCCACCACGATGCCCAATGAAATAATAAAGGCGAACATAGAAATCATATTGATGGAAACATCAAACGCCGGCAAAAATAACATGGCGCCTAAGAATGATGTGGGTATACCCATGGTGACCCAGAATGCTAAGCGGTATTCTAAAAACACACCCAACAAAATAAACACCAGCAATAAACCGATTACCGCATTTTTAATCAACAAGCCTAAGCGGTCGTTATAATATTGCGCGCGGTCATTAATCACTGTGAGAGACATTTCCGGTGGCAGCATGGCTTCTAGCTCATCCCACATGGCATAAATAGAATCCGCCACGGCCGGTGGTGTTTGATCCCCCGCACGATACACCGCAATGCTGACACTTTGCCCGCCATTTAATGTGACAATATTCGGGCTGTCTTCAAACCCTTCTTTGACACTGGCCACATCACCCAAGGTCAACACCACGCCGTTCTCATCAGTAAGTAAAGGCAGTGCCGCAAAGTCATCCGCCCAATACTGGCGATCATTCAGGGTGACGAGGATATCACCGCTTTGTGTTTTAACTGTGCCGGCACCTTGCTCAATGGCGTTAGCCGAAATCACCTGCGCCACTTGGTTTAGGCTAAGTTGATGCTTTTCGAGGGTTTGACTATCGAGCTCCACGTGGATCTCTTCAGCCGGCGCGCCTTTTAAATCCACCTGAGTAATACTGGGAGAAGTGAGTAATTTTTCTTTTATTTTTTCTGCTAAACGCTTCATTGCAAACGGATCAAGACTACCATGCAATGCGATGTCCATCAGGTTATGCGTTCTGGCCACCACACTGACAATCGGCTGCTCCATTTGCACAGGAAACGTTGAAATACGATTCACCGATTGCAAAACATCCTGATACATCTGCTGAACGTTTTCGCCAGCTTCAATTTCCAAATAAATACTGGCATAACCTTCTTGGATATTAGCAGTGACACCATCAATACCGCTTAACTCTGACAGTTCATTTTCGATGGGCAGCACAACACCCTGCTCCATTTCTGATGGCGTGGCACCTGGATACACCACACGCACCGAAACCACGTCTTCAGTAAATTCTGGCAGTAATTCTTTTTTGATGGTTAAAGAGGTGAGTAGCCCGCCAATTAACAGCGCCAACATTAATAAATTAGGCGCAATACCATGGCGAGCCATCCAGGCGATAGGCCCTTTTTTTAAGGCTTCCAGATTCATAAGCTGGCCTCATCCGCCGCGGCATTGGCTTGGGCGGCCACACGCACGGCCATATCTTGTGAGGCGATTTGTAAACGAGTGGCTAAAATTTGATCCCCTAACTGCGCATCCACATTGGCCCAAACGTGATAACGACCTTTGTACACAATACTCACATCTCTTAGCTGCAAAGTATTCTTGTTATCCACCACCCAAAGCTGGTTGTCCGCATTCAGCGCATCGTTGGATAACTGGTAAACGTTATCAAACTGCCTGCCATACAAGGTCACATTCACATAATCGTTATAGCGTATTTTCAGGCCTTGATGGGCATCACTTAGTGGCTCTTTAATGGCAATCAAGACTCTGACTTGTCGGTCCGATGCATCCACCGCGGGTAAGATATGCTTGATGGTGCCCTCACGGGACTGCTCACCCCATTGTTGTGATTTTTTAATCTCTACCGAATGCCCCGTATCCAAAACCGAAACAAAACTTTGTGGCACTTTCACCTGCAACCAGAATTCAGCGCTATCCACCAGCTCAAATACCTGGGTGCCCGCAGAGACAAACGAGCCTTGGGTCAGGTTCATGCTCATCACATGGCCATCAAATGGCATACGCAGCTGTGTGCGCTCTAAATCCAGCTGGGCTTTGGCCAGATCCGCTTTTGCAATGTCTAACGCCGCCTTACTAGCCGCCAATTGTGGGTCACGCAGGGCTAACGACTTGGCCGTGGCATTTAACTGCAAACCCGATAGCTTGTAGTTATTCTCAGCATTTTTAACCTGCCCCATTTCCACCGCCAGATTCGATTGCGCCTGCACTAAAGCCGCCTTTTTCTGCGCCACGATCAAACGGTAATTGCTGTCATCCACTTGCCCAAGCACATCCCCTTTTTTCAACATAGCACCAGGGGCGGCTTGCTTATGAATCGAAATCACCTGGCCTGTCACCTGTGCCATAAGCTTCACACTGGGCTTGGCATTTACATTTCCCCCTGCCTGCCAGCTGGCGCGATAAACCCCTACGTCAAGCGGAGTTACCTCCACTAACGGTACGATTTTTTCGGCTGTTTTCTTTTTTGGTGCAGGGGCCGTATCAATAAGTACTTTGGCTGAAATGCCTCCCACCAACAAAATGATGGCAACGGCTGCAATCTTTTTAAACGACATATTGATTCCTAAGTAAAAGCGACCAAAACGGCCATAATATAAAGCCGATGATTAATGATGCTAGATTATGGGTGTGAACATTCGCCAGACATAGAAGTTTTACACTTCTTTGTACTCTAACGAATTGCCTCCAAACCCTAGTAATGCTGAAATATACGCAGATGTTATCGCAAATGGTTCTATTGCACTGAAAAATTAAACCACTCGCCTATTTGCCCACCACAAAAGCCACAAGGTTTACTAAACAAAACCACCCCCCTGCCTTAAAGCAGGTTCACAATATGTGACTATAATTACAAGACATTACTGTCCCAGGCCTGTCGGCAATGCAATGGCTTAAAGCGATCATCGGTTTCATTCTCATCACAATAGTTTCAAGCAAGCCTGCTTTGGCTGAAAAAGTAAGCATTGCCGTAGGTGATTGGACTCCCTATTTATCAGAACAACTCAAGCACAATGGCATTATTGGGCATTTATTACACGACCTATTCAAAGAAGCCGGTTACGAGCTTACGCTGAGTTTTTACCCTTGGTCCAGAGCTTACAGTCTTGCCAAGATCGCAAAACAAGATATGACGGGGGTCTGGATGCTTAAACCAGAACGCGAAGAAGACTTTCACTACAGCGACCCGGTGCTCAATGAGCAATTTGTATTTTTTCACTTAAAAAGTACCCAATTTGACTGGCAATCTCTAGATGATTTAACAGGCTTAGTTATGGGGGGTGGCAGTGAATACAGTTATGGCCCTGAATTTGACCAAGCGTTATCGGCCGGCAAAATAACAATTGAAAGAGTACCCACAAAATATCAAAACTGGCGAAAACTGCTATTGGGGCGCATCGCCATTTATCCAGAAGAAATTAATGTGGGTTATTCATCATTAAAACAACTTTACCCTAAAGACAAAGTCGATCTTGTTACCCATCATCCTAAACCGCTTTTAAATAACGTAAGTTATCTGCTGTTCCCCAAAAGCGCGGATACAAGTTTAAGACGTTTAAAAGACTTTAATAAACAGCTTCACGCATTTCGAAAAAGCGGGCGCTATAACATCTATTTTAAAAAATTTCGTGAGGGGTATTATGATAAGTGAGTACTTAAGGATTATGGTTATAGTGCCTCAATCAGCCGGCGCTTAAGCGCTCAACTGGATGGATTTATTAGGAGCAGTTTCTCATTCGAAACAAGCGCTGAATACTACTGAATATATGAAATAACCTGCCATAGAAGAGGCAACCATAGATACAATACTAAATAAGGCTAAATTCAAAGATAAACAAACCAGCTTACAACCAAAATCAATTCACCGCAGGTGCGGATTTATACAATTTAAGTTTTGTTAAAACTCCGTACGAGTCGAGCACCGCTCGCGATAGCAATACACTCATTATTATCATGCTGAAATGATGGTGAATAATTTTGATACTTAAAAGGCCAATCCAAACAACCAAGATATAAACATACCCCGTCGCGCGCAAGCGCCCTCCCACAAATAACAAATCATTCACCCGCAGGTGCGGGTTCGTACAATTTCAGCTTTCTTCTCGCCATAAAAAAAGCCCCTGCTGTTTTAAACAGCAGGGGCTTCATATTTTTTATGTCATTCAAAATGGAATGTCATCATCAAAGTCATCAAACGCATTGCTTGGTTGAGCTTGCGGCGCTTGTTGAGGAGCCTGTTGTGGTGCTTGGCGAGGCGCTTGTTGTGGCATGCCTTGTGGCTGACCATAAGGCGCAGCAGGTGCTTGTTGTGGCGCTTGGCCATAAGCAGGTGCCGCTTGTGGTTGTGCATATTGTGGCTGAGCTTGCGGTGCTTGTTGAGGGGCCGCTTGCTGTGGTGCCTGCTGCATACCTTGATTAGGTGCGTAGCCACCGCCCATGTTGTTACTGTCGCCAGAATTACGGCTATCTAACATGGTCATTTCGTTTACGATGATTTTGGTGGAGTAACGCTTGATGCCGTCTTTTTCGTATTCGTCGGTACGTAATTTACCTTCAACGTACACTTTAGAGCCTTTTTTCAGGTATTCGCCCATGACTTCGGCTAAACGGCCAAACGCTTCAACGCGGTGCCATTCGGTTTTATCCACTTGCTGGCCTGTGTTGCGGTCTTTGTAGCCTTCATCGGTGGCTAGGCTTGCGCTGCACACTGCGTTGCCATTTGGCAGGTAACGCATTTCAGGGTCGCGCCCTAATGTACCGATGATGATTACTTTGTTAATAGACCCACGTGCCATGTTTGCTCTCCTTTAGTGTTTACGGGCCTTGCCGCCCGATTCACACATTAAATTCGGTTTGTCGCTGTGTTAGGTGTTCTATGAACGGCCCATCTGTGACCAGATTTGGCACTGCCTAGCGCGAATGTTGGGGCTGATTATACGTGGCTATTTCGATTTTCGCGATGCCTATTCTAGGATCAAAGGCCCCCATTTAGAGATGGTTCGCATTACGTCTAAAAAACCCTGATTCCATGGGGGTGAGCGCCTGTTGAATGATCATTCACTGCCAGCCATTAAACGGCGCTGGCTTTAAGATTACGACTATAAAGCCATTGCTTCACCAACAAGGCGGTAACCGGGAATGTGATGATGTATAACCAAACCACCTCAGTAGCGACACCAAACACCAGCCAATACCCTATGGCCACACCAATGGCCGAGTCCAGCTGATCAAGAGCGATGAACCAGTACTTTTTATCCTCAGGCACCTGCCCTGCTTCAATCCCCATGCGGCGTTTAAAAAATGAATTAGGCAGCTCACCTAAGATATAACCCACCCCAGCCACAAAACCCAGCCATACAAAATGGGTATCCGCTAATATCGTTTGGCCAAATACCCCTTCAATAACCCCGCTAAGCGGGTATAAACACACACCGCCCAACGCGGTTAATGCGGGCACCGCAATGACACCGCGCCATGTTTTATTCGCCCCAAACCATTGCTTGTGAATAGGTGCGGCCAAAACACTTAAATGATTACCACTGACCACCATCATGTGTAACACGCCACCAATCACCACTGGGATTTGTAAAAACAACGCCAGCAATATGACATTCAATGGTGACTGCTCTGCAAATTGAGCAAATTCAAAGCCTGCAAATAAAACAAAGCCGCCAATGGTTAACGTTAAAATTTGCTTTAATGAGCTGAATTTAAAAAACGGCTTTGAGATCACCATGTAAAAACTAAATGCAGTTAACGCCACCGCCAATAAAGCATGGGCAAACTCTAAACTAACAATACGCTCGCTGATCATGGCCCCAGCTAAAATAAACACACTCCAAAAAACCGGCATGCCCAGGTAACTTAAATTCTTTTGTCCATCCACTGCCGTACTTTCAACATTGCCTACTTGATTAAACACCGACAATCTCACACTGCCCGCGCCAATCATTAACATGATAAAAACGCAGTAATATCCATCAAAACCCCATTGCAGCATGATAATGCTTGGCACCACTAAATAGATGAGCATATCCATGAAGCCATCAAGGTAACGGCCAAACTCTCGCTCTAAACCATATTTACGCGCCAACATGCCATCCAAAGCGTCCGCTGTCATGGCCACAAATAATAGCGCCATAGATAAATAAATATGTTCATTCATGGCAAACATGATGGCAAAGAAAGTAGTGAACACACTTGAAAGGGTCAATACATCAATTCGATTTAAACTAATTATAAACAAAGGGTTTTTATTACTCATGAACCATGACTACCAATATTTTTCACTGACGTTAATGACTGTTTTTTTGCAATGCGTTGCGTAACGCTAAGCGGTCAATTTTGCTGTTATGCCGACCATCTACTGGCATCTGCTCAATGACATTAATATTAAAATGATGCACGCCGGCTGCTTGTAAAATTTGCTCAATCTCACAGCGAACATCTGCCGTCATTGCCTGTGACGACTCCACACTGTTTTGTACAAACACATGCAATGCATCGTTAAAGTGAATTAAGGCACTACGTACTATGCCTGCAACGTTATCTAGTGATTGCTCAAGAGGGTACGGTTGAATCACCCCGCCGTTTAAAACCAAACTGTCTTTGATTCGCCCTGTTAACCAAAGCTGCCCGCTGTCATCTAAAAAGCCTGTATCACCGGTGCGATGCCACACAGGTTGATGATCATTTTTATTGCTTTGTGTGCGGCGTATTTTATTTTCGGCATTGGCACTTGGGTTATCCACATACTGTTTTAAAACATGGCGACCACTTACTAGAATTTCGCCCACATCACCACACGCAACACTTTGCTTTAATAGGTCTTGCTCGTTAGCGGTTTGTGCAGACACATTGGCAATTAAAACCTCCACTTGCCCTGCTGGTTTACCCACTAGGTAACCGCGAGTGGTTTGTGAATATTTTAGATACTGATTTATTTCAATAGATGAAATGGGTTCGGCTTCGGTTGAGCCATACACAATTCGTGAATACGCATTAGGAAACGCAGCCAATATGCCTTCTGCTAATTCAACCGATACCGTGGCACCACCCACCACTAAGGTTGTGACACTGGCATTGGTTTTATTATGGACAAGGGAATAATTCACTAATGCTTGAATATACGCAGGGGCACCACTGAGACGGGTAATTTTATACTGCTCAATTTGTTTTATCACTTGTGCGGCATCCACTTGTGCCGGTTGGGCTAAATCTACTTTTGGCATTACAGTGCTCATGCCACAACTTAAATTATGCAATACCATTACCGGAAAACACGGGCAATCCACATCATTTTTTTCATCAGGCCAGTGACTACGAATGGCTAAGTGCTGTTGAATCAAACTGTAATGAGTACGGTCTGCCCCTTTTGGTCGACCAGTACTGCCCGACGTAAACGAAATTAAACCATGATCAGTATCGCTGCGTTTAACAACTTGTACAGCGGCTGCATGCTGCTCAGGTTTTATGTTTGTTAATTGTTTTGCTAACGACT
>NYTP01000061.1 GCA_002683575.1 Bermanella sp. | reverse complement strand
TACCGCATCGTTGGAACCCAGCTCCATATTACCTGCTAGGCGGATGCGCTTTTCTTGTGAGTACACTTCAAAGGCTAAGCGGCTGCCTGAGCCTTTCTCTCGCAATAAAAGCGGCTGAGATAAAAACGCCTCAATGGTGCAGCTGTCTTTCTTACCCAGTTGTGAATCGGTAGGAACAACGGGAATTAACTCGTTATCTAAAAACGGAATGGATACCAAGGGTTTACCTGTTGGTACCATGCCCATGATGATGATGTCGTCTTGATTGTTTTCCATTCGCTCAAGGGCGCCGGCGCGATTCACTACTTTTAAGTTGACGTTAATTTTTGGAAACTCGTGTTTAAATAACTTCAATAAATGCGGTACCACATATTGTGCGGTATTCACGGCGCATAAATTCAGATCCCCAGATAACTGACCCTGCATGGCATTTAAATCAATTTGCATGTGTTTGAGTTCAGCAAATAAATTGCCCACGCAATCGCATAGTCGATCCGCTGCGCGCGTGCGGTACAACTTACGACCCACATATTCAAACAAGGGTTGTTCCAGTGTGTCTTCCAGTTGTTTGATTTGTGCACTGACCGCAGGCTGGGTTAAGCCAAGTGAGTTGGCGGCTTTTTTATAACCTTGCAGTTCATAAACGGCCAAAAATACCTGTAACTGGCGCAGCGATAAACGTCTTATGAGTTGGTCTAGGGGGAGCGACATGGCGTTTTTCCTAGGCGCTGGGCCTATGTATAAGCAAAAGGTTATTCAATATGTCAATTATAGTAATTTATCTTTATGTATAAACTCAACTAAACTTTTCTCAAGTTTGTTTGAGGGGTCGTCATGTTAAAGAAACTTTTGATCGCCAACCGCGGTGAGATCGCATTACGCATTGTGCGTGCATGTGCAGAAATGGATGTGCGTTCGGTTGCGATTTACACCGAGCCGGACCGTTATGGCGTGATTTAAATGCGATAGGGGTCAAGCTCAATGTGGGTGATGGCCCTGCCCATCATCTCAAGTCGGCCTTGGTAGCGCTGCTCTTGGGTGGAAGTGAATTCAAAAACAAAACAGCGGTATAAACGCCATTGACCTTGTTTGTTTTTTCTAATTCGGGTGACTTGAATTTGGATGTTGTCATCCAGTAATTGCAAGTTAGCGTTTTCGCAGTATTGCTTGCACCGTCGATACGCTTGTTGTTTTAGGCCACGGTCAAGCCACCAAAGCCAAGCGAACAACATAAGCACTAAAACCACAAACACATCAGATAACAGCATTGAAAGACCTATTGATTCAAGCCCTTACTATAAAAGACCTGAGCCATTATGTAGAGCATAAATCTTTAAGTTGCTGTGAAATTTGCTCAACCCCTTTTTGTGCCCGTTTACTGACCTTAGCAGTGGAGACAAACGAATGCAGGCAATCATCAAAGTGCTGATGTGTCACCGGTACTGACTGAGCTTTAAGTTTATTGGCAAACGTAATGCCGTCGTCTTTAAGTGGGTCAAACTCTACGGTGAGTAAATAGGTTTTAGGTAATTCACTTAGATCATCAATTAATAAAGGGCTCACTAAGGGGAGAGACACTTGCTGGCGGCTGAGCAGATAGTGATCTCGAAAATAATCCATTAATTTATTGGTTAGCAACATGTCTTTATTGGCAGAGCGATAAGAGGCCGTTAAACCTTGCAGGTCCACCATGGGGTAAAGTAAATATTGAAATTCAGGTGTGCCAGACGTTTGAATAGGGAGCGTTTTTTGAATCGAGGATAAACCTAACAGTACCGCAAGGTAAGCGCCTGCACTGTCGCCGCCGGCACCTATTTCACATTGTGATAACCCTAGTTCATTTTTATGGGATTGCAGCCAGTTCCAAGATTCAATTGCATCGAGTATGGGGGTTGGGAATTTATACTCTGGGGCCAATCGGTAACCTACAGAAATGATAACGGTATTGGTCTGCTGTGCCAGGTATCGGCATAAACGGTCATGGCTTTGAATACTACCAATTACGCAACCACCACCATGAAAATACATCATGGCATGGCTGTACTGTGCAGATGGTGAAGCAGGGTAATAAATGCGTAAAGGAATCTTTTGGTTGTCGCCATGTGTGGCGATGTGGATATTTTTTATGTCGCCCACTTCGACTTTTTTAATGCCCGTAAAATGATCCAGTAAGGTGAAAATAGGTCGAGCCACCTTAGGAGGTAAGCGGTGTGTGGGTGGTAAATATGAAAGTATATTTACGAGTGTCTGCTGTTGTTTGTCGAGTGTCGGCATCATTATTCTTATTATGTGTGAGTATTGAGTTATCGACTAAGCCATTTAATAACCGCTCGGTTGGCCCAGTTAGGGGATATCATATTAAAGCAATACAGCAGGCTAAATAATAAGCTAACAGGGCGGTGAAGCTTTGGTCGCTTGATTTGTTTAATAATACTGTTGACCACATCATCGCTTTTTAACTTGACCCCTAAGCGTTTCAGTATAGGGGCATTGTGAGTTTGTGAACTAAGCATATTGGTTGCGACGAACGGCGGCATGATATCGCTTACGCTGATACCATGCTGTTGCCACTCAAGTTCTAATGCCTCGGTGATACCTTTTACGGCAAATTTGCTGGCGCTGTAACTGGCCAGTTGGGGGATACCATAAGTGGCAGACGCGGATGACATATTAATGACTTGCGCACCGGGTGTGTTTTTTAAATATTGAAAACCATGATGGCACGTATTCATAATGCCTTTGACGTTAATATCCATAATACTGTGGTGACGGCTTAGGCTGGTTTGCTCAAACGCCCCAATTGCTAATACACCCGCACTATTGAACAACAAACGTAATGTTTGCTGGTGCTGTTGGCAGTAATCATCGATCACTTTTTTTACAGAATGTTCGTCAGCCACATCCATTGTGTACAGGGTGAACGTATTTTGCTCCCAATTTTGTGAGAGCTCTTCAAGGGCGTGTTGGTCGATATCCGTAATGGCTAGGTGCCAGCCAGAATCATGTAAGCGCTGGGCCAGCGCACGAGCTATACCTGAGCCCGCCCCTGTAATGATGGCGTTTAAAGCACCCATGGTTAAGAAGCCTCGTAATGATTGAGTGAAAACTGCTTACTTAGCCTGCGGTATTGGAACGTAAAGCTGGTCCAGTTAACGGTGTTTTTGCCATCGTCTGTGGTGTACCAACTGGTGCAACCTGTATTCCACACACTGTTTTTGGCTTGTGCTTGAATCTTATTATTAAAATTATTTTGTATATCTGGCTTGATATTGATGCATGATTTAGAGCTGTCTAAGACGGTTTTTGTGGCGTTAGCAATATAATTAATCTGGCTTTCAAGCATGTATAAAATAGAGTTATGGCCAAGGTTAGTATTGGGGCCATAGAGCATGAATAAGTTTGGAAACTGATGAACGCTTAAACCAAGGTACGCTTGCGCGCCATTTTGCCAAGCTTGATTAAGCGTGATGCCATCCAAACCTGTAATGCTCATGGGTGATAAAAATTCAGTGGTGGTAAACCCTGTGCCTAAGATGATCACATCAGCAGGGGTATGTTTGCCGTCTTTCCCCAAGATTCCATTAGCATCGATGTGCGTAATACCTTGATCAAAAATTTCAACGTGCTTTTGGTTCAGTGTTGGATAAAAATTATTCGAAATTAAAACCCGTTTACAACCCATTTGATAATCCGGTGTGAGCTGCTTACGTTTGACCGGATCACTGATGTGTTTATGCATGAAGCGGCGCCACTGCCATTTCATAAGGTGCATGATCCACTGCATAGACGAAAACGCCACAAATCGGCTTTCAAAAACCAAGTACGTTTTCAATCGGCTAAGTTTTAATAACCCAGGTATATTTTTGTATAGCGTCTGCTCGGTTTTTGAATAAGGCCGGTCGGGTTTAGGAATAACATAAGGGGCAGAGCGCTGATAAATATTCACTTTTTTTGCTTGCTTAGCAATTTCAGGAATAAATTGAATGGCCGATGCGCCAGTGCCAATCACCGCAACGGTTTTGTCAGTAAGGTCCACATCATGTTGCCAGTTAGCAGAATGAAATAGTGGGCCATGAAAGGCATCAAGGCCATTTATGTTCGGATAAGCCGGGCGATTTAATTGGCCCACCGCGCTGATTAAAAACTGCGCGAACACTTGCTCCCCTTGCGTGTCGATGATCACCCAACCTTTTAGGCCTGGGTCGAACTGAGCGTCTTTGACTTCTTTACCAAAGTGTATTTTATCTTGGATGTGAAACTGCTCTGCGCAGTCGTGCTGGTAAGCATGGATTTCTGCCTGAGGTGCAAAGCGGTGTGACCAGTTATGCTTGGGTGCAAATGAATAGGAGTATAAATGGGATGGCACATCACAGGCTGCGCCAGGGTATGTATTTTCACGCCAGCAACCGCCTAAGTCTTGCGCTTTTTCCCAGATTTCAAAATCATGCTGGCCATCTTGGCGCAACTTGATTCCCATGCCTAGCCCACCAAAACCGGCGCCAATAATTAAATAACGTAATGATCTCATGAATGGCCTTTATGATTTTTATTATGCATTCACTTTAATGTGAAAGTGGGTAAAGGGCTATGCCTTAAAAAGACGCTGACTTGTGATTTTCGGACATTTAGTGAGTTTGTTGTAAAGTAAGTCACTATCAAACGTCATGGTGTTCAGGGGGAAAGGTGGCTTATCGAAGCATAAACAGTGTTTGCTTGATTGCACAGTACGCCAAGGATGCAGGTTTGAGTGTAACCGAGATACTTAAACACAGTGGTATTACACCGAGCGAGTTAGACGATACACAAACTAATATTGAAGAAAAGCAAGAGCTCAAGGTGCTTGAAAACTTGGCCCGACTCAAGCCGGACGCTTTTCAGCTAGGCTTAGAACTAGGCGCTCGTTATCAACTGACCAGTTACGGTTTATGGGGGTATGCGGTATTGGCAAGCCCCAATTTACGCAAGGCGGTGGATCTGGGTTTACGGTTTTTAGATTTGACCTATGCCTTTTGCCATATTGAACTGCAGCAAACCCAAGAGAAAGCTCAAGTTGTCTTTACCCCAAAGTGCCAAGGTCCATTGGCTGAATTTGTTTTATACCGTGATATGTGGGCGATGATGGTGATCCCTAAGGATCTATTTCCGGCAGGCCTGCCTAACTTTAGTGTGCATTTTATGGCTCCCCAGCCTGAGTCGTTATCCCTAGAGGCACTTGCTGCATTACGTGAGCAGGTTGGGGCGGCGATTCACTTCTCACAAGAAGCAAACTACGTAGAGTTTGACCGCCAGTACTTGGACTTACCTCTTCCCAGGGGTAATGAGCTGACGGCGAAAATGTGTGAGCAGCAATGTCAGGCCATCTTAGAAGAAAAGCGGCGCTTAGGTGGCGTTGCACAGGTCATACGCAATGCGCTCATTCATCACGGCCTGCAGGTGTCCATGGCGTTTGTCGCCAGCGAAATGTCGTTAACCACCCGTACCTTACACCGTAAGCTGAAAGACCAAGGTACAAGCTGGCGAGCACTCAAAGACGAAGTACGCTTTGCTATGGCACAACAGTGGCTAGCGAGTCCTACCATGCAGTTAGTTGAGATCGCTGAACGACTGGGGTTTTCAGATGCCGCTAACTTTAGTCATGCATTTAAGCGCTGGCAGGGAGAGTCGCCGTCTCAGTTCCGGACCAGGCTGACACAATAGTGCCCATATAATGAGCAATATTAATTGCACAGGGCGCCAACGTGAACTTGATTCATGTTCTGTGTGAGTGCTCATCGCTTTCTGTACTGGGCGTGTTTCGCTATAATTTGCGCCATTTTTATATAGTTAGGTGCAGCAATGGCTCGCTCAGTTGTAAAAGAACTCAGTTCTATACTCGAAAAACGTGTGATGGTCCTTGATGGCGCAATGGGAACATCCATTCAGGGATACAAACTGGAAGAAGAGGATTTCCGTAAAGGCCACTTTGAAGATCACCCAAGCCCGTTGAAGGGCAATAACGATTTATTATCTATCACTCGTCCAGATATCATTGAAGAAATTCACGACAGTTATTTTGCTATCGGCGCTGACTTTGCTTGTACCAATGCTTTCAGTGGTACCACCATTGCTCAAGCGGATTACAGCCTAGAAGACGCTGTCTATAAAATTAACTTTGAGTCGGCCCAATGCGCGCGTCGCAGTGCCGATAAATGGACGGCTAAAACACCGGATCAACCGCGTTTTGTTGTGGGTTGTCTTGGACCCACCAACCGTACAGCGTCTATTTCTCCTGATGTAAACGACCCAGGTAAGCGTCTTGTGACGTTTGATGATCTGGTCAACGCTTATCGCCAAGCGGCCGATGCGCTGATGGATGGCGGCTGCGATGCCATTATGATTGAAACGGTCTTTGATACGTTAAATGCAAAAGCAGCCTTGTTTGCTGTGATTCAAATGAAAGAAGCGCGCGACCTTGATACCCCAATTATGATTTCTGGCACCATCACCGATGCCAGTGGTCGTACGCTATCTGGTCAAACGGCAGAAGCGTTCTGGATTTCATTAATGCACGGTGGTTTAACCAGTATCGGTTTGAACTGTGCATTGGGCGCAAAAGACATGCTGCCGCACATTAAAATGCTCGATAAGCATGCTTTATGTCTAATCTCAGCCCACCCGAATGCGGGTTTGCCCAATGAGTTTGGTGAATACGACGAAACCCCTGAGCAAATGGCTGAGCAAGTGCGCCCATTCTTAAGTGAAGGCCATGTGAATATTATTGGTGGTTGCTGTGGCACCACGCCCGCTCATATTGCCGCGCTAAAACAGCTGGCGGATGAATATGCACCACGCCCATTTCCTGAACACTTTTCAGCACTGACTTCGACGACCCCAGCGGTATCTAAGGGAGAAAAATAATGCGTTATTCTCATGATAATGTCCCAGATATGGTGCTTAGTGGTCTTGAGCCATTAGTGGTAAATAAGACCACCGGTTTTGTGAATGTGGGTGAGCGTTCTAACGTGACGGGTTCACGTAAGTTTGCACGTCTCATTCAAGAAGAAAACTATGAAGAAGCGGTGGATATCGCTCGCGCGCAAGTGGAAGACGGCGCACAAATTATCGACGTCAACATGGACGATGCCATGCTTGATGGCGTTGCCGCCATGAAACGTTATTTAAACCTGTTGGCATCAGAACCAGATGTGGCCCGTGTGCCATTTATGATTGACTCTTCTAAGTGGGAAATCATCGAAGAAGGTTTGAAGTGTGTTCAAGGTAAAGCCATTGTTAACTCGATATCGTTAAAAGAAGGCGAAGAAAAATTCATCGAGCAAGCGAAGCGCATTAACATGTATGGCGCTGCGGTTGTGGTCATGGCCTTTGACGAAAAAGGGCAGGCCGATACTTACGAGCGCCGAATTGAGATTTGTAAAAAATCTTACGACATCCTTGTGGATAAATGTAACTTTGCACCACAAGATATTGTATTTGATCCAAATATTTTTCCAGTAGCCACCGGTATTCCTGAGCACGATAACTATTGTGTTGATTTTTTTGCCGCCACCAAATGGATTAAAGAAAACCTGCCGGGTGCAAAAGTATCCGGTGGTGTATCCAATATGTCGTTCTCGTTCCGTGGTAACGATATTGTACGTGAAGCCATGCACTCGGTTTTCTTGTACTACGCCATTAAAGACGGTATGGACATGGGCATTGTAAATGCAGGCATGTTGACAATTTACGATGACATTCCTAAAGATTTACTTGAGCACGTTGAAGACGTTGTCTTAAATCGTCGCGAAGATGCTGCCGAGCGTTTGGTTGATTTTGCTGAGTCATTAAAAGGGCAATCCATCGAGCAAAAAGAAAGCGATAAATTAAAATGGCGTGAAGGTACATTACAAGAGCGTATTACGCATGCACTTGTAAAAGGCATTACCGAGTTTATTGAAGAAGACGCAGAAGAAGCTCGTCAAGCAGCTAATAAGCCAATCGAAGTGATTGAAGGCCCATTGATGGTCGGCATGAACGTAGTGGGTGACTTGTTTGGTGCGGGTAAAATGTTTTTACCTCAGGTTGTAAAAAGCGCTCGAGTCATGAAAAAAGCGGTTGCTTATTTACTGCCATACATCGAGGAAGAAAAGTTACGCTCAGGTAATGTTAGCCAAAATAATGGTGTGATTATTATGGCCACCGTAAAAGGTGATGTTCATGATATCGGTAAAAACATCGTAGGTGTGGTGCTGAGCTGTAATAATTACGAAGTGATTGATCTGGGTGTGATGGTGCCAGCTGAAGATATTCTTGCAGCGGCTGAAGAGCACAATGCAGATATTATTGGTTTGTCTGGTTTGATCACCCCGTCATTAGATGAAATGGTCACCATTGCACAAATGATGCAACAGCGTGGTATGAAGCAGCCGTTGTTAATTGGTGGTGCGACCACGTCTAAAATTCATACCGCGGTTAAAATTGAACCTGAATTTGATGGTGTAACGGTACACGTACTCGATGCCTCTAAATCCGTGCCGGTTGCCAGTGCGCTGTTAAGTAAAACCGAGAATACTTTTGTTGATGAATTACGCAATGAGTATCAAGCGGCTCGTGATAAAAATGCGAAAAAACGCGGTCAAAAAGCCTTCACTGATTTACAAACCATTCGCAGCAATACCAGCTCGTTAGATTGGAAAACCTATGAGCCAGTGGTGCCTAAGACACTAGGCAATAAAGTGATCCGTGATTACCCACTTGAAAAAATCCGTGAATACTTTGATTGGACGCCATTCTTCATTACTTGGGAGTTGCACGGTAAATATCCTGGTATCTTAGAAGATAAGGTGGTGGGCGAAGAAGCCACTAAGTTGTTTAAAGATGCAAATGAGATGTTGGATAAAATCATTGCTGAAAAAGCCTTCCAGTGTGACGCGGTGATGGGCCTGTATCCAGCTTCAGCGGTTGAAGGGGATATGACGGAAATATATGCTGACAATGCTCGTGAGAATGTGCAAGCAACCTTGCATCATTTACGTCAGCAAACTGCACGTCCAGCTGAGCGTCCTTATCGTTCTTTGGCTGACTTTGTTGCACCAAAAGACAGCGGCGTTAAGGATTACATGGGTGCCTTTGTGGTGACGTGTAAAGGGGCTGACGATCTTGCAAAAATCTACGAAGATAAGTTAGATGATTACAACGCCATAATGGTAAAAGCGTTGGCTGACCGTTTTGCTGAAGCCTTTGCTGAGCTGTTGCATGTTGAGGTTCGTAAAGATTATTGGGGCTACGCGCCGCAAGAGTCTTTTTCTAACGCAGAGCTTATCTCAGAAAAATACCAAGGTATTCGTCCGGCGCCGGGCTATCCTGCTTGCCCTGAGCACAGTGAAAAAACAACCTTGTTTAGTTTGTTGAATGCCACCCAAGAGATTGGTTGTGAGCTGACAGACAGCTTTGCAATGTACCCTGCGTCGTCGGTGAGTGGTTGGTACTTTGCTCATCCGGATGCGCGTTATTTTGCATTGGGTAAAATTGATAAAGACCAAGTACAAGAGTATGCCGATAAAAAAGGTTGGGATATTAAAACAGCCGAACGTTGGTTGCGTCCAACTCTTGGTTACGACGAATAATTGTTAGTATTTATTCAGGCATAAAAAAGGCTGACCAGAAATGGTCAGCCTTTTTTGTTTTAAGTCGAAGCGCATCTTAAGATCCGCTTCTATGGTTTTTAGTATTAGAATTTACCAACTACTTTGACACCGCCACCGCCTGTGCCAGCAGGAATAAAACCAATCAAGTTTGGATTAGCTGAAATCAATTGAATCATCTCAGCTGCACTGTCGACCTGGCGAGGTGGTGTGCCCTTGCCGGTAAATACCATTTTTGCCCAATACGCTTTTAATTGCTTAGGGCTTTTTGATAATACCTTTTCAGTGAATTCCGCTTCCTCTGGGCTGCCTTCTTTTGCACTGATGGCAACGGCTTCACCACCACCAGGGAATGCACGGGTTTTACCAAGGAATATCCGTTG
>NYTP01000060.1 GCA_002683575.1 Bermanella sp. | reverse complement strand
GTAGGATGGTGTTTGTTGTGAGTCATACGAGCATTGCAAGCCATCAGTTTTAGATCTTGCGAATGATGGGTTACACCTTTCCCTTAAGAAAAGGCTAACCCAACCTACTAAGAACATTATTTTAATAAGGCTTGTTTTTCTTCGTCGCTTAAAAAGCTGCTGTTGATGCTGTTACGCGCAAGCTGTGCCGCTTGTGCTTCGCTCATGTTTAAGTGCTCACTTAATGCGGTGAAGTTTTCTAACAAGTAGCCACCAAAAAATGATGGGTCATCGGAATTCACGGTGACATTCAAGCCAAATTCTAAAAGCTTAAGAATATTATGCTCGCTCATGTGTTCGTACACTTTTAAGCGTACGTTTGACAATGGGCAAACAGTTAGGGGCATCTGGCTTGCGGCTAGACGCTGCATCAGGGTTTCATCTTCGCTGCAGCGCACACCATGGTCGATGCGATCCACATGAATGATATCTAGCGCCTGGTAAATGTACTCTGGTGGCCCTTCTTCACCCGCATGGGCCACGGCTTTTAGACCTAGATCGTTTGCCATTTTAAACACACGTTCAAATTTCTCAGGCGGATGACCTAATTCAGATGAGTCCAAACCGACGGCGGTTATATGCTGTAAAAAGGGTTTGGCTTGCTCCAGGCATTCAATGGCGTCTTCTTCACTTAAGTGACGTAAAAAGCACAAGATTAGCTTGCTGCTGATGCCCAGTTTTTCATGGCCATCTTTGAGCGCCTTGGTAATGCCGTTAATCACAACGCTCATCTCAATGCCACGTTGGGTGTGGGTTTGTGGATCAAAGAAGGGCTCAGTGTGCACCACTCCATCAGCTTGGCAATGCAGCAGGTACGCCCAGGTTAGGTCGTAAAAATCTTGTTCGGTGCGCAGCACATCCGCGCACTGGTAATAGATATCTAAAAAAGATTGAAGGTTATGAAAGTCGTAGGCTTTTTTCACTTCTTCAACATTGGCATACGGTAATTGAATGTTATTGCGCTCAGCTAACTTAAACATAAGCTCGGGCTCTAATGAGCCTTCAATATGTAGGTGTAATTCGGCTTTGGGCAGTGCACGTAAAAACGTTTCACTTGCCACGGTATTTGGCGAATGTGACATGGGAACTCCTAAGGTGTCGATGGTAAAGAGTATAGACTTAGCTGGCGGTGCCAGCTAATGGAGAGTAAAAACAGGGGGAATATTAACAGATTATGGGGTGTCAGTCCGGTAGGCGTAGGTGGCATCAAAGCGGGACATGATCCAATCACCGCTGGTGACCATCTCGTATTTGGCGGACTCGCCTTTTTGCAGGCAGCTATCGATGCAGCGCACCTGGGTATCGAATCTGGGTTCAACAAAAAATGGCATGGAATATCGATGGGTATCACTTGGCGGGCTGGCTACACGGTGCGCCGTTGAGCGATATTCGTCATTGGTCCAGCGCTGCATGAGATCACCAATGTTGACCACTATGCTGTCTTCAATCGGTGGTGCGGCAATCCATTCACCTTGTGCGTTACATACCTCTAGGCCACCAATATTATCTTGCGTCAGTAAGGTGATAACACCGTAATCGGTATGGGCGCCTGCCGCTTTGGTTTCAGCACTTATATGGGTGTTGGCTGGACGCGGGGGGTAATGTAATAAGCGCAGCACACTGATGTGATCATCAAAATATTGGGTGAAAAACGTTTCCGGCTGTTTTAACGCAATCGCCATGGCCTTCATAAGGCGCTTAGCCACGGCCATTAATAAACCGTAGTGTTGGTTCATTTGCTGGGCAAAGCCTTCAAGTTCACCATACTGGTTTGGGCCATAAAGTTGTGGGCAGGCCTGTGCCATTGGATGTTCAGGATGGATATCCAAAGCCATGTCGAAGGTTTCTTTCCAGTCTTGTGGTTGTTCTGGGTCTAATTGTTCGGAACCCGTGGTGCCCCAGCCTCGATGGTTTGAGCTGTTGGCAATTAGAATTTTGTTTTTAATATGTTCAGGCTGAGCGAAAAAACGCTTGGCTAAATCAAACATGCTCTTCATTTGTTCAGAAGATATGCCATGACCTGTTACATAAAAAAAGCCCATTTCTCGGCAGGCATAATCAATTTCGTTGGCCACTGCTAAGTAAGCTTGCTCATCATTTGAGCGTAATGGCGAAATATCAATTAATGGGACTGTCTGCATGATGTTCTCGGCGTTTTTGAAAATAAATCGCGGCTTTCGGATGAAAGCCGCTGGGTAGAAATAAGCGTTACATTATTTAGGAATGGTGGCGTCGATGCCTTTTACATACCAGTTAATGCTGTCTAGCTCTTCATCACTGACGGTATGGCCATCTTTAATTACCAGGTTACCTTGGTTGTCATAAATAGGGCCGGTGAATGGGTGGAACTGACCTGATTTAATTTCGTCGTATTTGGCTAACACGGCGGCTTTGGTTTTAGCCGGTAGGTTGTCATTGATCGATGCAACCACAAGCATCTCATCAGAGAAACCACCCCAGAAATTTTGTGGCTTCCAGCTTTTATCTAAAACACCTTGTATAGACTTAATGTAGTGGCTCGACCACTGATCTTGGATAGAGAACATGTGCGCGTTTTTAGCAAACTGGCTCATGTCAGATGCTTGGCCAATGCCTTTCACGCCACGTTTTTCAGCCGCTTGTAATGGAGCAGGGCTGTCCGTGTGTTGAATGATCACATCCGCACCTTGGTCAATCAGGGCGTTAGCGGCTTCACTTTCTTTAACTGGGTCATACCAGGTGCTCACCCACATGATTTTGATTTTCACATCTGGGTTAACGGATTTAGCGGCCATGTAAACGGCATTAATATCACGAATCACTTCAGGAATTGGGAAAGAGGCAATGTAACCGATGGTATTGGTTTTGGTTTCCATACCGGCGGCGATACCCGACACATAACGGCCTTCATAAGTGCGAAGTGCATAGGTCGACATGTTTTTAGCGCGCTTGTAACCGGTGGCATGTTCAAACGCCACTTTAGGGAAGCGTTTCGCGACTTTTAAGGTTGGGTTCATGAAACCAAATGAGGTGGTGAAAATTAGATCAGAACCACTTTGTGCCATTTGGCGAATCACACGTTCAGCATCGGCACCTTCAGGTACTTTTTCTACATAGGTGGTTTCGATTTTATCGCCAAAGTGCTTTTGTGCTTCGATGCGACCACGGTCGTGCTCATAAGACCAACCGTAATCACCAACTGGCCCAACATAAACAAAGCCCACTTTTAATGGATCATCATCAGCCACAGCCGCTTGGCCCATACCTAAGCCTAAAGCCAGGGATGCGGCGGTCAACAAAGATTGCCAAGGTTTGCGTTTTAACATACAGGTTCTCCGAATACGTCTAAGACGGTTGTTATGAATTCAGCTGGTTAAAGCAATAACTTGGCCAATTGGTCAGGAAGTTGAAAATAAACCATGAACAGAGGCATTTCATTCGGTTAATTGGGCTAGGTTCAAACACAAAGGGCTCAAATTAAGCCGTGTATGCACTAAAACAGTTCTTTGTGAGGTATGTTTGCACTGCTATTGATCGCAATTGTCTGGTTTTGTTTTGGCTTGGGTTTTTGCGGTTATTCACACAATTGGATGAATGCCCAGCAAATCGTGCGTAAATTGATTATTATGCTGATAAATAAAAAGGAGACACCGATGACACCCTTAAAAATAACAGTCGCAGTATGTTTAACCGCCTGCGCAGCAGTGAGCCAAGCCCAAACATCAAAGAACGTAAGCCTTGTCAGTGATTATATTTATCGTGGTTTAAGTCAAACCGATAACAGCCCAGCGATACAAGGTGGCGCGGATTACAAAAATGGCAACGCTTACGCCAGTGTGTGGTTCAGTAATGTAGAAGATGCATCTGGCTCAGAAGGTTTCCCTGTGGAAATGGACGTGACGTTTGGCTACAACAACAAGTTTGATGGCTTTAATCTAGACACCAGTGTGATCACTTATAACTATCTAAATGATAGTACTCAGGATCGCACTGAATTTCGTGTAGCGACGTCTATTAACAAAGAAATTGAAGTGGCGCTGCATCGTGAAGTGAAAACCAAATACTGGTACCCAGAGATCATCTTTGAAAAGTACCTAGCGAACCGTTTATATTTTGATGCGGCCATTGGTTACTGGAATGCCGATGACGCCGATGATGATGCCCTGACCTTTCGCGCTGAAATTGCCCGTGACTTCCCAGAATTTCATCACGTTGATATTTTTGCCGGCATCAGCCACATAACTGATGAAACACCATTTGGTATGGCTGGTGACAGTGACGACGGTGATACTTTATTTGTTTTAGGGGTGCGTAAGCGCTTTTAAAATCTGATCATGAAAAAATAAAGGGGTGCATATGCACCCCTTTTTTTATGGCTGAATAAAAAGCTGCCCTATTGTTATTCATTTTCCAGTTGGCGCTTTATGTCAGTGCGCATGAACTGAAAAAGAATCCATGCTTAATGGCAGTCATGTGATATTTATGCACTCAATTATATCGCATCAAAATATTGCGGTATGAAAATGGTGCATAAATAACAAAAATGAAAAGGTGAGCCCTTAGAACACGCGCTATCATGGTGTTGGCATACCCATTGCAGAAGTGTGCTTGTCTTACACACTCAATAGGAAAGAAACATGATGGGCAAGTTTTCTAAAATAGCAGGGGTTGCTGCGCTGACACTGGGGGCTGCAATCGCACAGGCCAGTGACACAATTAAAGTCGGTGTACTGCATTCATTATCCGGCACCATGGCCATTTCAGAAACCACATTAAAAGACACGGTCTTAATGATGGTTGAAGATCAAAATAAAAAAGGCGGTTTACTCGGTAAAAAATTAGAAGCGGTTGTGGTTGACCCTGCCTCTAACTGGCCTTTGTTTGCAGAAAAAACCCGTGAATTATTAGCTAAGGATAAGGTAGACGTTATCTTTGGTTGCTGGACATCCGTATCACGTAAATCTGTCTTGCCTGTGGTAGAAGAGTTAAACGGTCTATTGTTTTACCCCGTTCAGTATGAAGGTGAAGAATCTTCTAAAAATGTTTTCTACACAGGTGCTGCGCCAAACCAACAAGCCATTCCTGCGGTTGACTATTTAATGGATCAAGGTGTGAAACGTTGGGTACTGGCTGGTACGGATTATGTTTACCCACGTACAACCAACAAAATTCTTGAAAGCTACCTGAAAAGCAAAGGCGTTAGCGACAAAGACATCATGATTAACTACACGCCATTTGGCCACAGCGATTGGCAGACCATTGTATCGGATGTGAAAAAATTCGGTTCAACCGGTAAAAAAGCCGCCGTTGTTTCAACCATTAATGGTGATGCAAACGTACCTTTCTATAAAGAGCTTGCTAACCAAGGTGTAAGCGCTGAAGACATTCCCGTGGTTGCGTTCTCTGTTGGTGAAGAGGAGCTATCGGGTTTTGATACTAAACCTCTTGTGGGTCACCTTGCTGCATGGAACTACTTCATGAGTGCAGAAAGCGACGCAAACGATGAGTTCATTGATAAATGGCATGCGTTCACTAAAAACGATGAGCGTGTAACCAATGACCCAATGGAAGCCACTTATATTGGTTTCAAAATGTGGACGGCTGCCGTTGAAAAAGCCGGTAGCGTTGATGTCGATAAAGTACGTAGCAATATGTATGGCCTAGAAGTACCTAACTTAACAGGCGGTACTGCGGTTATGAATACAAACCATCACTTATCTAAGCCAGTATTAATTGGTGAAATCCAAGAAGATGGTCAGTTTGACATTGTTTGGAAAACAGATAGTGAAGTAAAAGGTGATGCTTGGACTGATTTCTTACCAGAAAGTAAAAACCTAGTATCTGATTGGAAAAGCCTTGATTGCGGTAATTACAATACAGCAACCAAAGTATGTGCAGGCTCTCAAGTAGCGGCTGAATAAGCATACCAAAATAACAATAATATACGCACCCATGGATTAATGGGTGCGTAACCCTTGTTTTACTCTACCTTGTCACCCCTCTGATTATCAGAATTAGAACATGACAATGGGTGCTCAAAATTATTAGTTAAGGTGGCCCCATGAAATTATTTAAAACATTACTGCTATGCACGTTTGCATTGGGTAATGTATTCACCGCGCATGCCAATGACGGTGAATGCCAAAAACATTTGCAAAGTTATAACCAGTCTATTGAATCCAATACAAACTATCAGTCAGATTTTAACGAGCTGGTATGTCGCTTGGTAGATGCTAGCTATCAAGAAAAAGAAACCCTTATTAATTCAATTGTCGCCAGCGAAAATAATAAGGCGTTATTGATTATTGAATCCCTTAAAAGTGCCGATCTTTTTTACAATAAAAAGAATGGCGATGTCGTAACACGAAAAAAATTAGAAAATGGTAAGTATCAAGCCACTTCTATTTTAAGCAATGAAGTATTAGGTGAATTTAAAAAACGAACTTTAAGAAAGGTTGGTATTAACAATAACCTGCGTCGAACCATAAACGGCTTAGTGGCTGAACTTCAGATTAGCTCAAATGATGTATCCTTGCGTGAGTCAGCAGCAGCTGAATTATTAAAATCCGCTGAAATATCCGCACTACCTCTTTTAGAAAAAGCGCTCATTAAAGAAGAAAATGAGAAGATTAAAGAAATATTATTAACTGCTCGCGCACTTATTTATTTACAAAGTGACGATCAGTTAGCCCGTATCGAGGCTATCAAATTTTTAGATGGATCGCTTTATACAGAAACCCGCAATGGCTTGCATGCTTTTCTAAATCGCGCCAAGCAAGAAAATAATGGTTATGCAAAAGTAGAAGTGCAGCTAGCACAAAAGACCCTTGATGATATTAACGAACTAATGAAGCTTAACGGCGTGCTGGAAAATGTATATTTCGGCGTAGCATTAGGCGCGGTTTTATTATTGGCTGCCATTGGTTTGGCTATTACATTTGGGGTAATGGGTGTGATCAATATGGCCCATGGCGAAATGATTATGCTGGGTGCTTATACTACGTTTGTGATCCAACAGTTGATGCCAAACAATATTGGTTTGTCTTTAGTAGTGGCCGTGCCCGCTGCGTTTTTGGTGTCTGGTCTTGTGGGGGTGTTAATTGAGCGTAGTGTGATTCGTCATTTATATGGTCGCCCGTTAGAAACCTTATTAGCTACGTTTGGTATCAGCTTGGTTTTACAACAAGCTGTGCGCTCTATTTTTGGCCCATTAAATCAAGATGTGCAAACCCCCGATTGGATGGCCGGAACCTTTACGGTTAACGCAGGTTTGGAGCTTACCTTTAACCGCTTATACATCATCATCTTTAGTTTATTAGTGTTGGCTGCGTTAGCGGTTGTGTTGAAGAAAACCTTATTTGGTTTGCAAATGCGTGCAGTCACCATGAATCGCCCAATGGCCAGTTCCATGGGCATTAAAACCGGTTGGGTGGATGCGTTAACCTTTGGTTTAGGTTCAGGCATCGCGGGTATTGCAGGGGTGGCTTTAAGTCAGTTAACCAATGTTGGCCCTAACCTTGGTCAGCAATACATCATTGATAGCTTCATGGTAGTTGTATTTGGCGGTGTGGGTAATTTATGGGGAACCTTAGTGGGGGCCATGTCCCTTGGTATTGCCAACAAAATATTTGAACCTATGGCTGGTGCAGTACTTGCGAAAATTATTGTATTAGTTGCGATCATTCTGTTTATACAAAAACGTCCTCGCGGTTTATTCGCGTTAAAAGGCCGCTCGGTGGAGGATTAATTAATGACTATTTCACAAACACAATCGCCAAAACTTGGGCCACTAGCAACATTGTTAGTGGGGGATAAAGGCGGTCAGCGGTTACTAATGGCGATCATCGCGGTTGCCATTATCTTTCCGTTTTGTAATTTGGTGTTTTCACCGGATTCTATTTTTCATGTATCCACTTATACCCTGACCTTAACCGGTAAATATTTATGTTATGCCCTGCTGGCATTGTCGGTGGATTTAATCTGGGGTTATTGCGGTATTTTAAGTTTGGGTCACGGTGCATTTTTTGCCTTGGGTGGTTATGCCATGGGCATGTATTTAATGCGCCAAATTGGCGATCGCGGTGTCTATGGGAATCCGGACCTGCCTGACTTCATGGTGTTTTTAAATTGGGGTGAGTTGCCTTGGTATTGGTTTGGCTTTGATCAGTTTTGGTTCTCCATGTTAATGGTATTACTGGTACCTGGTACATTGGCTTTTGTATTTGGTTGGTTGGCGTTCCGCTCCCGTGTAACGGGCGTATACCTTTCTATTATTACTCAAGCATTAACCTATGCACTTATGTTGGCGTTTTTTAGAAACGACATGGGTTTTGGTGGTAACAACGGCTTAACCGACTTTAAAGATATTCTGGGTTTTGATTTACAAAGCAGCGGCACCCGTAATGTATTGTTTTTTGCATCTGCATTAGCGCTGGCTTTGGGTTATTTAATTAGCCGTTTCATTACGACGTCTAAGCTTGGTCGAGTACTGGTTAGTATTCGTGATGCAGAAAGCCGCACGCGCTTTTTAGGTTACCGAGTTGAGCATTACAAACTGTTTGTATTTGTAGCTTCCGCCATGATGGCGGGCGTGGCCGGTGCCTTGTATGTGCCGCAAGTGGGTATTATTAACCCGGGCGAGTTTACACCGATCAACTCCATCGAAATTATTATCTGGGTAGCAGTGGGTGGTCGCGGTAGTTTGTTTGGAGCGGTGATTGGTGCCGTTGCTGTTAACTATGCAAAAACTTATTTTACGGGTGCGTTTGCCGAGCTTTGGTTATTTATGTTGGGTGGCCTGTTTGTATTAACCACACTTTATTTGCCAAAAGGTATTGTGGGTTGGGTGAAACACATACAAGAAGGGGATGGCAAAGCGGCACAATGGCTTGCGCTATTAAGTCATAAGATTTCAAACATATCATTTAATAAGGGGGCGTAATCATGAGTGCATTACGACCTAAACACTTAGAACAAGAATACAGTTTGTACATGGACGGCGTCAGTGTGAGCTTTGATGGCTTTAAAGCGCTGAATAATTTATCTCTTTATATTAAACCCGGTGAAATGCGTGCCATTATCGGCCCAAATGGTGCCGGTAAAACCACCATGATGGATGTGATCACCGGTAAAACCAAACCGGATAATGGTACGGTGTTATTTAATAACACCACAGACTTAACTCAGTTTGATGAAGCGGCGGTTGCTAACATTGGCGTTGGCCGAAAGTTTCAAAAGCCAAGCGTGATTGAAAGTTTAACGGTTTTCGAAAATTTAGAGTTGTCACAAAAAGGTGGTCGCGGTATTTGGCAAGCATTGTTCCACTCGTTAAGTACTCAGCAAGAACAAAAAATTGCTGATACTTTAGAGTTGATTGCATTAAGTGATAAACGAGACGAACTTGCGGCTAATTTATCTCACGGTCAAAAGCAGTGGTTAGAAATCGGCATGCTCATTTCTCAAGAGCCGGAACTGCTATTAATTGATGAACCTGCTGCTGGCATGACAGACGAAGAAACCATGAAAACGGCAGAGTTATTTAAAAAACTCGCTAAGCAACACTCCTTGGTGGTGGTTGAACACGATATGGATTTCATCGCAGCACTTGATTGCAAAGTGACGGTCTTGCATGAAGGCAGTGTACTGGCTGAAGGTTCGTTAGAGTCTGTGCAGAATAATCAGCAAGTCATTGAAGTGTATTTGGGGCGCTAATTATGTTGGAAGTTAAAAATTTAGATGTAGCCTATGGCGCAAGCCAAGCGCTCTACGATGTCTCCATGACAGCTGAGATTGGTAAAGTCACCTGTGTGCTGGGCCGCAACGGTGTGGGTAAAACCACATTAATGAAAGCCCTATCGGGGCATTTGTCTGCCAAGGCGGGTGATGTGGTGTGGCAGAGTGAATCCATTGCCAATCAAGCCCCTTATGACCGAGCTAAAAACGGCATTGCTTATGTGCCGCAAGGGCGCGATATTTTTTCGCAGTTAACAGTTGAAGAAAACCTAAAAACGGCTTTTTCTAGCTTGCCTAAAAAATTGCGCTTTATCGATGAAGAAGTGTTTGAGCTGTTTCCGGTACTTAAGCAAATGTTGCATCGTCGAGGTGGTGACTTAAGTGGTGGCCAGCAACAGCAATTGGCCATTGCTCGCGCGTTATTATTGCGCCCAAAAATGTTGATTTTGGATGAGCCCACAGAGGGGATTCAACCTTCAATAATTAAAGACATCCAAAAGGTCATCGAGCTATTACGCGAACGGGGCACCATGGCCATTGTATTGGTTGAACAATACTTGGACTTTGCCACGGCTCTAGCGGATGAATACATCATATTAGAGCGCGGCCGAGTGGTGTCGGCAGGGGATCAGCAGCAGCTGAAAACCTCTGATGACGTGCAACGCTTATTGGCCATTTGATCCTAGATAGGCGTATCGTCTCGGTGCGCCTTTTTTCTATTTAATGTATTTGACCCATTTTCGGTGTCAATTGTGGTGCGCGTGAACTATTTCGGTGCGTCATATCTAGCTGACCAAGTGGTCAATTATCTGCAGGCCTCATGAGTAAAGGCTTTCAATAGTTGGCTCCCTCTTTGCATTATAAGCAGTCAACTTCATAAAAAAGATGCTTTGTGCATCAAAACTGTGCAAAGAAGACTATTTATCCATGAATATGCTGATTGCCCCACCCTCAAATGCCCAAGTTGATGGAATTGATCCCCATTGGCGTGCGCTGTTTCGTGGCGATTTTTATGCAGCTTCGACCTCCGCCGGCCATTTGCAAACACGCATGGGTAAAACGATGCACTTCGGGCCACTGCGTGTTCAGCGTCCATTCTTCCCCGAAGGCACTGATTTACTACACATGTATTTACTGCACCCTCCTGGTGGTTTGGTAGGGGGTGATCAATTAGTCATCGACGTACATGCCCACGATCAGGCCAAGGTATTAGTGACGACGCCATCGGCGGGTAAGTTGTATCGAAACGAAACTGAGTTAGATCAAGTTCAGCAAGTCTCCATTAAAGTGGGACACGACAGTGCCGTTGAATATTTACCCCAAGAAAATATTATTTTTAATGGCGCAAAGGGCGTGCTGAATACACAGGTTCAAATCAGTGGTGCAGGACTATTTATTGGTTGGGAGATCACCTGTCTTGGTCGCCCAGAAGGCGACGCCTTATTCACAGAAGGAACACTTAAACAGACTTTGAGTGTTTATCACGATGATGCATTGCTGTTCATTGATCGTTTTAATTTGGATGCATTAAGTGGTGTGTTAACCAGTAAAGTGGGTTTGCAAGATTACTCTGCATTTGCCACGTTTGTCATTAATCGCGATATTGAATCAGCGGTTATGCAGCAATTACTCGACTTGCAATCTGAGTGCAATCGGGCGTCGGATCATTTACTCATGGGTGTCACACAAAAGAATGGCATTTTAATTATTCGTGCACTTGCCCATCGAGCAGAACCCATACGCAATCAATTCGAATCTATTTGGCAGTTATTACGCCCAGCGGTTTACGATCGAAATGCTTGCACCCCAAGAATTTGGAATACTTAAAAGCGTATAAGACGCTTGGTTAGGAGAACACTATGGAATTGTCACCTCGTGAAAAAGATAAGCTTCTACTTTACGTAGCCGGAGAAGTCGCACAAAAGCGTAAAGATCGTGGTGTGAAACTGAATTACCCAGAAGCCATTGCCTTGATTAGTTGCTTCATAATGGAAGGGGCTCGTGATGGTTTAACCGTGGCGCAGCTTATGAACGATGGCCGCCAAGTAATCAGCCGTGATGATGTGATGGACGGTATTGCCGAGATGATTCATGAAGTGCAGGTAGAAGCCACTTTTCCAGATGGGACCAAGTTAGTAACGGTGCATAACCCCATCGCATAATTACTAGGGAGCTAGCTGCGTTGTGATTACCGCGTTAAATTTTTAATTTTGATCGTTAAATAGGCAAGCTATTCGCCTTATAAAATTAAAAATTTGCCTTGTACTCACCGCCTCGCTAACGCGCCTGAAAACTGTGAAAGTTATTTGTGGGAGGCCGCTCGCGGGCGAATCTCTGATTAAAAAAATGTTTTAAAGGAATAATTATGATCCCAGGTGAAGTGATTTGTGCACAAGGCGATATTGAACTGAACGTGGGTTTAGACACGTTGACGGTGACGGTTGCCAATACAGGTGATCGCCCTATTCAAGTGGGCAGCCATTATCATTTTTATGAAACCAACCCAGCATTAACCTTTGAGCGCGATAGTACAAAGGGTTTTCGTTTAAATGTTGCAGCAGGTACCGCGGTGCGTTTTGAGCCGGGGCAAACCCGCACCGTTGAGTTGGTGGCCATTGCAGGTGATAGAAAAATTTATGGATTTCGCGGCGAGGTAATGGGGCAATTATGAAAATCACAAGACAAGCATATGCCGATATGTATGGCGCCACGGTGGGCGATAAAGTCCGCCTAGGGGATACCGAATTATTTATTACCCCAGAAAAAGATTACACGGTTTATGGCGACGAAGTGAAATTCGGCGGCGGTAAAGTGATCCGTGATGGCATGGGTCAAAGCCAAGCCATGAGTGAAAATATTGCGGATACTGTGATCACCAATGCGTTAATTCTTGATTATTGGGGCATTGTAAAAGCGGATGTGGGCATTAAAGCTGGCCGCATCATGGCCATTGGTAAAGCAGGCAATCCAGACACCCAACAAAACGTCACCATTGAAGTGGGGCCGGGCACCGAGGTGATTGCAGGGGAAGGACAAATTCTCACCCCAGGCGGCATTGATGCGCACATTCATTTTATTTGCCCGCAACAAATTGAAGAAGCCCTAATGAGCGGTGTGACCACCATGATTGGCGGCGGTACAGGACCGGCCACAGGCACCAATGCCACCACCTGTACACCTGGGCCTTGGCACATCGGTAAAATGTTGCAAGCGGTGGACGATTTACCCATGAACATTGGTTTTTTAGGTAAGGGAAATGCCAGCTTACCTGGGCCGGTGATCGAGCAAGTTGAAGCCGGTGTCATGGGGTTAAAACTGCACGAAGATTGGGGTACAACCCCCGCATCCATTGATAATTGTTTAACCGTGGCCGAAGAGCACGATGTGCAAGTGGCGATACACACCGATACGTTAAACGAATCTGGGTTTGTGGAAGATACCATTGCTGCGTTTAAAGGCCGTGTGATTCATACCTACCACACAGAAGGGGCCGGTGGTGGCCATGCGCCAGACATCATCAAAATCTGCGGCGAAGCGAATGTGCTGCCGAGCAGCACCAATCCGACCCGGCCCTACACCCGGAACACGCTCGAGGAGCACCTCGACATGCTGATGGTGTGCCACCACCTCGATCCCAAGATTCCCGAGGATGTGGCCTTCGCC
>NYTP01000158.1 GCA_002683575.1 Bermanella sp. | reverse complement strand
GTAAATATTAATTAATTGGTATTCGTTGTAATGACCTTGAATCTCAGCTTGCAGCTTATTCGCTTGGTCAACGATCCACGCATCCAGCGGTAATAACTCGGCGGCCGCCATCATGTGCTGTTTTGGCTCAAACCCATTAATATTGGCTAACAAGAAACGCACGGTGTTACGAATACGACGATACGAATCGGCTGTACGATTTAAGATTTGATCACTCACCGTCATTTCGCTGGTGTAATCGGTCGAGGCCACCCACAAACGTAAAATATCACCGCCTAACTTATTCACCACGTCTTGCGGGGACATAACATTACCCAATGACTTAGACATTTTTTTGCCATCGCCATCCACGGTAAAGCCGTGAGTTAATACGGTTTTATATGGCGCTTTGCCACGTGCGCCAACACTGGTGAGCATGGACGACTGGAACCAACCACGATGCTGGTCAGAACCTTCAAGGTATAAGTCAGCAGGTACATGCAACTCTGGGTGTTCTTCAAGAACCGCCGCGTGTGTGACGCCAGAGTCAAACCACACATCTAACGTGTCGGTGATTTTTTGATACTGATCCGCTTCACTGCCCAGCAATTCAGCTGGGTCTAAATCAAACCAAGCATCAATACCTTCAAGTTCCACTTTTTTCGCAACTTGTTCAATTAGCTCGTTAGTATTTGGGTGTAACTCACCGGTTACCTTGTCTACAAATAACGCAATCGGCACACCCCAAGTACGCTGGCGCGAGATACACCAGTCAGGACGCGTGCCCATCATGGCTTCAATACGGGCTTTACCCCAGCTTGGACGCCAATCAACAGAATTCTCCACTTCATCCATGGCCTGCTCTAACAAACCATTTTGTTTCATAGAGATAAACCACTGCGGTGTGGCGCGGAAAATAATTGGGCTCTTGTGCCTCCAGCAATGCGGGTAGCTGTGCGTGAAGTTTTGCTTTTTAAGCAGCGCACCTTTCTCATTTAAAATACCCAGTACTTTAAAGTTGCCTTTATCAGCCACGCTTAAACCTGAAAGCTCTAACGCAGTAAGTGCTTCGTTTTCTATGAACAAACCTTCTGCGTTTACCAACATGGCTTTAGAGGTCACGCCGTATTTATTGGATACCACATAATCGTCCGCACCATGAAACGGCGCCGTATGAACAGAACCGGTACCAGAATCTGCGGTAACGTGTAGGCCGGTAATGATCGGCACATATTTTTCAGCCCCGCCATCATCGCTTGGCATAAACGGGTGCTTAACGCTAAACGGGGCCGTGTCGCTTTCTTCGCGCACCCAACCAAAGTCCGCCCCTTTTGCGAAACCGATGGTTTCATAACCGTCTGCTGCAATGCCGTAACGCTCCATGGCATCACGTACTAAATCAGTTGCCAGAATAATTAATTCATCGGCTTCTTTTAAATACACCAGTGCGTATTCAATTTCTGGATGCACCGAAACCGCTTCGTTTGCAGGCAACGTCCACGGAGTGGTTGTCCAGATCACGATGCTGGCTGTTTTGGCTGCGAAATCACCGGCATCTTTTTCCGCCGTTTGTGTCAGCGCAAATTTCGCTAATAAATCCGCTGTGTTTTGGAACGGGAATTTCACATCAATGGATACGGATTTTTTATCTTGATATTCCACTTCGGCTTCCGCCAATGCAGAACCACAATCCATACACCAGTTAACCGGTTTCTCACCCTTATGAAGGTGACCATTATTAATGATGCGACCTAATGTGCGAATGATGTTGGATTCAAATTTAAAATCCATGGTGAGGTAAGGCTTATCCCAATCACCTAAAACCATCAGGCGTTTAAAATCGTTACGCTGACCATCTACTTGCGTTTGTGCGTATTCACGGCATTTTTGACGAAAGGTTTTGGCATCCACCGCCACACCCGCTTTACCAATTTGTTTTTCAACATTTAGCTCGATTGGCAAACCATGACAATCCCAACCCGGCACGTAAGGGGCATCTTTGCCGCTTAAGGTTTGAGATTTAATGATGATGTCTTTTAAGATTTTATTCACCGAGTGACCAATGTGAATATCACCATTGGCGTACGGAGGGCCGTCATGCAAAATGAATTTTTCACGACCAGAGCGGGCATTACGAATGGCTTTGTACAAATCCATTTCTTGCCATTTTTGCAAAGTGGCAGGCTCACGCTTAGCTAAGTTTCCGCGCATTGGGAAATCAGTTTCTGGAAGATTGAGTGTCGATTTATAGTCGGTCATTTTGGCTCTTACTGTTCGTTAAAATAGGCCTTGGCCAATTGAATATCGTTGAGAATGGCGGCTTTAAGTTCATCTAGCCCATTAAAGCGTTTTTCATCTCGTATTTTTTGTTTGAACACTACTTTAATTCGTTGCCCATATAAATCACCGGCAAACCCGAATAAGTGAGGCTCTAATATAGGCTTGGTGGTGCCTACGGTTGGGCGCATACCAATATTGGCCACGCCGTTAAAGTTACCCGCTTGGGTAAATACTTCTACCGCAAACACACCCACTAACGGCGTGTGATTACGTTTTAATAATACGTTGGCAGTGGGCACACCAAAGGTACGTGCCAATTTTTGCCCATGGGCCACTCGTCCCGAAATACTGTATTCGCGGCCTAATAAGCTTTGCGCCAAGCTTAAATCGGCATCACTCAACGCTTGGCGGATTAACGTGCTGCTGACACGTTCACCCTCTTGCTCCACGGTACGTGTATCTTGCACATCAAAACCGTATTGCTCGCCGCTTTGCTGCAAATACGCAAAATCGCCACTGCGATCACAGCCAAAACGAAAGTCATCGCCAATGATGATCGCTTTTACATTTAAGCCATCCACCAGCACTTGTTTTACGAACTGCTCAGCACTTAGACCACGAAATCGATTGTTAAATGCCATACAGGCCAGCGCATCGATGCCTTGCTCTTGCAGTAGTTGCGTTTTCTCTGCCAAGGTACTCAAACGAGCCGGTGAGGTTGCTGCGTCAAACCATTCTTTTGGCTGAGGCTCAAATACCATCACCACGGCAGGTAAACCTAAGGCTTCACCCGTGGCTTTAAGCTTATTCAAAACACGTTGATGCCCAAGGTGAACACCATCAAAATTACCGATGGTCAGTACACAGCCTTGCTCAAAGGTTTGAATATTATGTAATGCGCGGAAAAACTGCATAGTGCAACTGCAAAATAAAAGCCCGCATTATAGAGGAGGCAAGGCCCAGTGAATAGCCATTAAGGCCACCGCAACGGTATATGGGAATATTTACACGCACAAAAGTGTGATTCACCGCGCTTAACCATTTTTAAGCGCCGGTTTTGGCCGATAAGTCGCGCAAGCGCACCCCCATCAAGATAAGGCTCAGCCCATAACTGCCTGCACCGGCAGACACCAATGCCAGCATCCACATGGCACGTTGCCATTCACTGAATACCATCCATTGATCAATAGCCGGATTAAGGCTTAAAATCACCGCCACCATGACGCCATTGGCCACAACAATGCGCGCCATCCATTTCCCCCAGCCCGCCTGGGCCTGATAAAACCCCGCTTTACGCAGCCCAAAAAACAACCACATGGCATTAAGATAAGCCGATAATGTCGTGGCCAGCGCCAAACCCGTATGCGCCAGCAGTAGCACTAGGGGTAAGTTGAATAGCATATTGGCCACCATGGCCCGAATACCAATTTTCACTGGGGTTTTGGTGTCTTGGCGGGCGTAAAAACCTGGGGCCAGTACTTTGATCAACATAAAGGCTAACAAACCAGACCCATAAGCCATCAGGCTGTAAGACATCTTTTGCACATCATAAGCCGTGATTTCACCACGATAAAAAATAGTGGCCATTAACGGCGTTGCCAGCAATACCAAGGCTAAGGCCGACGGCAGACCGATCAGCAGCACCATGCGCAGCCCCCAGTCTAGGGTTTGACTAAACTGCTGCTGGTTTTTACCCGCATGCTTTTGCGACAAACTAGGCAAAATCACCACCGCAATGGCGATGGCAAAGATACCCAATGGCAACTGCGCTAAGCGATCAGAGTAGTACAGCCAGCTCACCGAGCCACTTTCTAAAAACGAGGCCAACAAGACATCTAACAATAAGTTAATTTGACTCACCGACACGCCAAACAGCGCGGGAACCATGAGCACCAAGATGCGCTTCACCCCTGAGTCCGCAAAGGCAGGCTTGGGCATGGCCAGCAAGCCTAGCTTCATCACAAATGGCAACTGAAAGCCCAACTGCACCACACCGGCAAGCATGACTCCCCAAGCAAGGGCCATTAAGGGCTCAGCAAACCAGGGCGTAAAATAATAAGTGGCCAGAATCAAACACAGGTTCAGTAAAACAGGCGTCACCGCGGGAATGGCAAAATTGCCATAGGTATTGAGCACGCTACCATAAAAGGCCGTTAAGCTGATCAACAATAAATAGGGAAAAGTAATACGCAGTAATTCGCTGGTTAAAGCAAACTTCTCAGGGTTGGAAGCAAAACCTGGGGCAAATACCCAGGTGAGCAAGGGAGCGGCGGCCACAGCAATAATGGTAAACGGCCCAATAATCGCCAAAAGCGTGCCCGAAACCGCCTTTACTAAGGCCCTTACGTCCTTTTCTTGCACCTTGTATTCAGACAATACCGGCACAAATGCCACACTAAATGCCCCTTCGGCGAATAACCGGCGAAAAAAGTTAGGGATTTTGAACGCTACAAAAAAGGCATCTGCGCGCGCGCCAAAATACGAGGCCACTAAAATATCACGAGCCAAACCCAGCACGCGGGACAATAATGTCATAGCACTCACAATAGATGACGAGCGTAACAGGCCCGACTTTACTGGGGTTGGCTGAGGATTAGCCGGTTGTTCAGAATTACTCATGCAAGCAGACTTAAGCCGTTGTTTTCATTAAATGTTGGGCGCCATTGTAATCCGCAGCCGCCATTGGCACGAGTCTTAAATAAGATTTAGGCTTAAACCGACAAAGGGTTTGACAAAAAGCTCGCTACTCCGGATAATTCGGCACCCTTAAATCTAATGTAAATACACTTTTTCGAAGGAGCCTGATAGTGGCAAATTCAGCTGGATCACGTAAACGCGCTCGTCAGGCGGTTAACCGTCGCTCTCAAAACGCTAGCCTACGTTCAATGGTTCGTACTTATATCAAAAAAGTACGTGCAGCCATCGACACTAAAAACTACGACGACGCGCAAGCAGCCCTTACTGCTGCTGCACCTTTCGTAGACAAGATGGTAACGAAAGGCATCATGCACAAGAACAAAGCGGCTCGTGTTAAAAGCCGTCTAAACGCTGCGGTTGTTGCCCTTAAAGGCTAATCACCCTGCGCGGGCTATTTATAGCCCAATAAAAAAAGCCAGCATTGCTGGCTTTTTTTATGCCTGCTCCATTCTCATAGCCACCACCGAACAAAAGAACCGCACGCTATTTGCAAAAGGCTTATTAGCCTATTTTTCACCTAAAACCGTTTTATGAGTATAACTTGCCAGCCATGAACTATCGTTAATTAAAGACCCCAACCTTGGCAGGAAACCCCATGAAAACCATACTCGCCAGCGTCGTACTTACTCTCGCCACCTATGCACAAGCCGCTTGCGCAGAGGATTATCACATCAGCGTTTTTAAACAATCTCAAAGCTTCCATCAATCTAACCAACACACGGTGCAACCGACCTGGCTGATTGGCCAACAGGGCAAGCCTCAAATAATCGGGTTTACACAAATCACACGCACCCATCAACTTGCAGACAACACCAACGAATCGGTTCAGCATACGCTAGGGGTAGGCATGCACCAGCAAATCACCCCATTCATGTACACCCAGATGCTCATCACCCAAGAGCGTGGCGGACAGTCCGCAGTTAAGATTGGTGTGGAGTTTTAACGTCGCTAGGCGTTGCGCCTAGCATGAATAACAACGGATTCACCCGCATGTGCGGGTTCGTACAATTAACACCACTTGCCAAAACCCCTGTACGAGCTGCGCCCCCGCGCACGAATAACACCGGATTCACCCGCGGGTGCGGATTCCTACAATACATACCTACTTGCAAAAAAACTGTACGAGTTGCGCCCCTGCGCACGAATAACAACTTATTCACCCGCAGGTGCGGGTTCGTACAATTAACAACACTTACCAAAACCCCTGTACGAGTTGCGC
>NYTP01000157.1 GCA_002683575.1 Bermanella sp. | reverse complement strand
GAAGATAGCATGAACTTTACGCCTCAAATCACTTACAACTTAGCACCTATGCTTGGTCTTAAAAATAAACTAAAAGTGGGTGTTGAATACTCATACTGGACGAATAAATTTGGTGTCGATGGCGCCGATCAAAATGCTGTTAGCCTATTGCTAAAAGCTCACCTTTAAGTGATACAGACATAGCCATACCCCTGTATGGCTATGTTTTGTCTGACAATAAGTTTTGCCCTTTAAACGGATCCTTGTATGATTGGCTCATGGAACTAGGAAGGCTGTAACCTGTGACGACTGTTGAAACCCCAAAAAAAAGTAAAATCCGCGAGCGAAATAGTCTACAAATACTCAAGGCGGCAGAAGACGAGTTTGTCCTGCACGGCTATAAAGGCACCAGTATGCAGTCCATTGCTGACCGCGCGGGCCTTCCCAAAGCCAATATCCACTATTATTTTAAGAATAAAGCCAACCTATATCAGGTGGTACTAGAAGACATCATCAGTAATTGGAACGAAGTACTGGATGATATGACCCCTGACAGCGACCCCACAGAAGTCCTTACCCGCTTTATTCGTAGCAAGATGCAAATGTCCTATACCAACCCAAATGGCTCGAAAATCTTTGCAATGGAGATCATTCAAGGGGCCCCACATATTAAGCAATACATCAGTAAAGATATGCGTGTTTGGGTGAAAGAGAAAACCAGTGTGATTCAAAGCTGGATTGATCAAGGTAAAATGGCTGCTATCGACCCTACTCATCTTATCTTTACTATCTGGGCAACCACTCAACATTACGCCGATTTCAACACCCAGGTGCTTGAAGTCATGAATCGTCGAGAATACGAAAAAGAAGATATTGAACACATTACTCAATTTTTGACCAATATGATTTTAGCTGGCTGCGGTTTAAAACAAGCACGCTAACCATCTTAATTAGACATAAAAAAGGTGAACATAATTCACCTTTTTTATGTCTGCCTGCTTAACAGGGGCCTATTCTGACACCTGGCCATTGGCAGCACGCTTAGATGATTTAGATAACACCCAAGCAAATACGGCACCTGTCACAAACATACTCAGGCTATAACACGTGGCTGCTATGGCCATTTCAGTATTTTCAAGCAAAGTAAGCGCAATCACGATGGCCAAGGTGCCATTTTGAAAACCCACCTCAATGCCGATGGCTTTGCTCTGTGCTTCATTAAGTTGTGCCGCTTTTGCTAAAACATACCCCAAGATCATGCTGGCCACATTTAAAATAATCGCTGCCACACCGGCTTTAGCAAAATACTCTGCCATGTTATGAACATTTTGCGCGACAATAAGTATCACGATAAAAAACAAAAATAAAATTGAGAATAATTTAACCGGCTTATCGGCTTTTTCAGACCATTGCGGTTTTTTATGGTTAATAAACATACCAATGGAGATGGGAATAATGGTGATAATCACCAGCTGTAAAATCGTTTTCAATACCGGTAAGTGAATATACTCTTCTTGGCCCATCAACATACTCATGGACATGACAATCATTAATGGCACGGTAAACGGAGCAATCAAACTAACCAGAGAGGTTAGCGTCACAGACAGTGCAATGTCGCCTTTAGCCAAATAGGTATAAAGATTTGATGTGGTCCCTCCTGGGCATAGCGCCAGTATCATTACACCGACAGCCACTGCGCCAGTCATGCCAAATGCTAAGATAATCCCATAAGCCAAAATAGGTAACATAACCATTTGTGCAACCAAACCCAAGGCCACGGCTTTTGGTCGTAATAGCACCATTTTGAAATCAACTGGTTTAAGGGCTAAGCCCATACCCAACATGATAATAAATAAAGACAGCGGCAGAACCACTTTGACCAGAATACTTGCTTCCATATTACCCTCTACCACATTTTTATTTTTATCGTTTGAGCATACTCATAACCCTAACAGCTGCCAAGAGTTAACAATGGCCTTGACCCATCAGGTCACGTTTGTGTCTTAAATGGCAAAAATGGTCTATTTAGATTTTATAGAGGTAAACACAATGATGTGATGATAGTAGGCGGGTAGCTAAATTTATAACAAAAAAAATGGCAAAGTAATTTCTTACTTTGCCATTCTTGATCACCCAGCAATATTAGTGCTGGTGACCACCTTCACCATGTACATGACCGTGCTCAATTTCTTCAGCGCTGGCATCACGAATCTCTTTCACTTCACCAGAAAATGCTAGAGGAATACTCGCTAGCGGGTGGTTTGCATCAACCGTTACTAGGTCATCTTCAACTGCGGTTACTTCAACCACAACAGGACCTTCTGCACCGTCAGCTGTGAACGCCATGCCCACTTGTACATTATCAATGCCTTGGAATGCTTCCATTGGTACTTGCTGTACTAGGCTCTCATCACGAACACCGTAACCTTCTTCAGGGCTAACCGTGACTTCGTAGCTGTCGCCAACCACTTTACCGTTTAGTTCACTTTCAAGACCAGGAACTAGGTTATTAAAGCCGTGTAGATAGACTAATGGCTCGCCATCTTTTGATGATTCAATTAGGTCACCGGTTTCTGCATTTTTAACAGTAAACTCGAGTGTCACTACTTTATTTTCTGCAATGGTCATGGCTACTCCTATTTGGTTTCGCCGAATTAAGCCGAAGCTTAATGTGAATGTCTTTATACAAATAAACCCACTTAAAATTAAGCGGGTTTATTTTTTAACCTAAACGTAATTTAAATTAACTACGTTTTTAATACACCTTCTGACTAATAAAAGGCATAAAGTGTGTCGATGCTGATTAAGCTTCGATGCCTTTAAGGGTTAATTTAATACGACCCTTATTATCAACATCAAGAACCTTAACTTTAATCGTCTGGCCTTCAGTTAGGTGATCAGCCACATTCTCTACACGCTCATCAGAGATTTGAGAGATGTGCACCAAACCATCTTTACCTGGCAAGATGTTAACAAACGCGCCGAAATCAACGATTTTGTTTACTTTACCTTCGTAAATAGTGCCAACTTCCGCTTCAGCAGTAACCGCTTCAAACATGCCTTTGGCTTTTTCAGCAGCAGTCTTAGTCAGCGCAAAAATGCTGATGATGCCAGTGTCGCCGATATCAACATCCGCACCCGTTTCGTCACAGATACCACGGATGGTTGCGCCGCCTTTACCAATCGCTTCAGCAATTTTGTCTGAAGGAATTTTCAGAGTTAGATATGTCGGTGCGTTATCCGGCATTTCGTCGCGATGCGTTGGCATCACTTCGTTCATTTGCTTAAGGATAGTCATACGTGCTTCTAGAGCTTGGTCTAGAGCAATTTCCATGATCTCTTCAGTAATACCTTGGATTTTAATATCCATTTGCAGTGCTGTGATACCTGCTTCAGAACCGGCTACTTTAAAGTCCATGTCACCTAGGTGATCTTCGTCACCCAAAATGTCAGTTAGAACTGCGAATTTTTCGCCTTCTTTAACTAGACCCATAGCGATACCCGCAACAGGGGCTTTAATTGGCACACCCGCATCCATCAAGGCAAGAGATGCTGAACATACAGATGCCATTGAAGATGAACCGTTTGATTCTGTGATTTCAGATACAACACGAACCGTGTATGGGAAATCTTCTACTTTAGGCATCATGGCTTGAACACCACGACGGGCCAAACGGCCATGACCCACTTCACGACGACCCGGTGCGCCCATACGGCCACATTCACCTACAGAGTACGGAGGGAAGTTGTAGTGGAACATGAAGTTGTCTTTAGTAACTTCGTGTAAAAACTCGACAGTTTGCGCATCACGGGTAGAACCCAGTGTTACTGTACCGATAGATTGAGTTTCACCACGAGTGAACAATGCCGAACCGTGAGTACCTTTAAGCACATTGGTTTGAATGTTCAGGTCACGTACGGTTTTGTTATCACGACCGTCGATACGCGGCTCATGATTAACGATACGCTCGCGTACCACTTCTTTTTGCAGTTTCTTGAACAGTTTAGAAATGTCTTCAGAGTTATCGTCTTCGCCTTCTTTCAACAATTTCGCTTTGATATCTGCGTTAATTGCATCAATTTGCGTGTAACGCTCCATCTTGTCACTTACTTGGTAAGCAGCCGTCATGGCGTCAAAAGCAATGGCTTTCATTTCTTCGTAAAGCGCAGTGTTAGTTTGAGGTGCAGTCCACTCCCAACGCTCAGTCGCATCTTCAGCAGCAAACGCTTTAATCGCTTCAATTACACACTGGTAGCTGTCGTGTGCGAAAAGAACACCACCTAACATTTCATCTTCGCTAAGCTCTAGCGCGTCAGATTCAACCATTAATACAGCGTCGTTAGTACCCGCAACTACCATGTCTAGTTCAGAGGTTTTAAGCTGTTCGAAAGTCGGGTTCAATACATAACCGCCTTCGCGAGTATAACCAACACGAGCCGCACCGATTGGGCCGTCGAAAGGAATACCAGAAATAGCCAATGCAGCTGATGCACCGATCATAGCGGCGATATCTGGATCGTTTTCAGTGTCTGCAGACATAACTTGAAGTACAACTTGTACTTCGTTCATGTAACCGGCTGGGAAAAGTGGGCGAATTGGACGGTCGATTAAACGGCTCGTCAAAGTCTCTTTTTCGCTTGGGCGGTTTTCACGTTTGATGTAACCACCAGGGATTTTACCGGCTGCGTAGTATTTTTCTTGATAGTTAACGGTTAACGGAAAGAAGTCCTGACCAGGTTTCATTTCTTTCTTGCCTGTTACCGCTGCAAGTACTTGAACATCACCAATGGTCACTAATACCGCACCGCTTGCTTGACGAGCAATACGTTGAGTTTCTAATGTGACTTCTTGATTACCGAAGGTAAAAGTTTTTGTTACCGGAGTAAGATCTAGCATAGTTTTCCTTTTTGATTTAACTGGAAACCTGCTTTCGTTTTCTGTACTTCCAAGCATTGGCCCTTTCTCAACTTAAAATTAAGCGAAAAGGCGAATGGGTAGAAACACAGAGTGATAAGCTAGGTTGTCCATTTTTACTGTTTTATTTCTGTTTTTATCGATCTACAGCTTAATTATTTGTGACAATAAATGACGAGAAACGTGCACTAAATGCCACAAACAAATAGCAAAAACCCCCGTGAGGGGGTTCAAGCAATCTTAGCGACGTAGGCCTAAACGCTTAATAAGTGAAGCGTAACGAGCAACGTCTTTGCCTTTTAGGTAGTCCAACAGTTTACGACGTTGGTTTACCATGCGAATCAAGCCACGACGAGAGTGGTGGTCTTGCTTGTTGGTTTTGAAGTGAGTTTGTAGACCGTTGATGTTATGTGTCAACAATGCTACTTGAACTTCAGGAGAACCAGTATCGCCTTCAGCAGTTTGGTATTCTTTAACGATGGCAGCTTTCGCTTGAACATCTAAAGCCATGATATTTTCCTCATAGGTATATGCGTTCATTTAGGTTGAGGAAGATAGCCACCGTGCATATAAACAGCGGTATCCACCGGAAGAGTCCACTAACTGTCGAAAAGAGCAGTTAACTGCGGCACCTTCACCAGACGTTTAAGGGCAATATGCCCTGTGGCGTCCATTTCGCCAAGACCCACAAGATAGTCTTGCTGGTCGTGAGAAAGGCGCAATTGTACCTGAGGCAATGGCTTGTCACCAGCATCTAGGGCACGAATTGACCGCCCAAATTGTAAATCACGAGCCTGATCCAACGACACCTGAATAATAGGTACGCTTTCTAGGGCTGTATAGGTCGGAAGCAGCCGATCATCCATGGCGGCATAATCTTCAGAGCCCTCTGGTTTCAAGGCCTGCAGCTGCTCTAAGGTGATCATCATCTCTTGCTTGTAAGGCCCTGCCGCTAAGCGCCTCAAAACGGCCACATAACCGAGCGTGCCCAGTGCTTTTGCCACGTCTTCGGATAACGAGCGAATATAGGTACCTTTTGTACAGGTAACATCAAGCTCAAGGTAATCATCGCCAAAATCCACCAATGTAAGATTGAGTATCGATACCTGTCGCGCTTTGCTTTTAATATCGAATTCGATTCCCTCACGAGCCAGCTCATACAGCTTGCGCCCTTCGTGCTTTAAAGCACTATACATGGGTGGCACCTGGGTAATTTCACCACGAAATTGCTCAAGAACGGCTTCAATCATGGGGGCCGTCAGGGACGGGATAGTCGCCGATTCAACCACTTCCCCTTCAATATCCCCGGTATCACGTGCCTCACCAAGCTGCACCCGTGTCACATAGCGTTTATCGCTGTCTAATAATCGCTGACTAAACTTTGTGGCTTCACCCAAACAAATGGGTAAAACACCGGTGGCGATCGGGTCAAGCGCACCGGTGTGACCCGCTTTTTGCGCTTGATAGAGCCATTTTACCTTCTGTAAAACGCCATTTGAGGTCATGCCTGAGGGTTTGTCGATCACAAGAATGCCGCTAATATCGCGGCCTTTTCTTTTACGGGCCAAAACGTTTCTCCGCTAGATGGGTGCTGAGAACTTACTGCTCTTCGTCTGAATTACGGCCTTGATCTTCGCGCATTGCTTGATTGATCAAGTTGGTCAGTTTGTGGCCACGCCCCACTGAAACATCGTAGTGAAAACGAGGTAACGGCGTTACACGTGTTTTCATAATCTGGGACAGCTCTGTGCGTAAGAAACCGGACATGTCATTTAACACCGCTTCGGTTTCCTTGATGGTTTCAGCATCCGCTTCAACCATGCCAGGCTTCATAACAGTGAAGTAGATATCTGCATAACCTAAGTCTGAGGCGACCTTGACCGCATTGAGTGTGACCAAACCTAAGCGTGGATCTTTCACTTGAAATTGCAGCATTTGGGCTAGATCACGTTTGATCTGCTCACCTAGACGCTGGGTACGACTATAATCTTTCGCCATTAATAGGGATTCTCGCTAACGCTATAAATAAATGGGTGGTTTATTCGCATAAACGCACCTTTGATATGCATGACAATCACGCAAAAAGCCGCCAAAGAAATCTTTGGCGGCTTTGATGTTTCACCCGAGGTGATTAGATGGTACGAGCGAACTCTTTAACATCAAACACTTCGATCTGGTCACCGGCTTTAACGTCATTATAGCTCTTAACCGCGATACCACATTCAGTACCGGTACGAACTTCCTGAACGTCATCTTTAAAGCGACGCAGAGACTCAAGTTCACCTTCGAAAACCACCACGTTATCACGTAGTACACGGATTTTCTTATTACGGTGAACCGTACCTTCGATAACCATACAACCTGCAACCGCACCAAATTTCGGAGAACGGAAGACATCACGTACTTGCGCGATACCCACGATTTCTTCACGAAGTTCAGGGGCTAACATGCCAGACATAGCTTGCTTAACATCGTCGATCAGATCGTAGATGATGCTGTAATAACGCATATCTAGGCCACTGTTTTCAACCACACGCTTCGCCGCTGCATCAGCACGTACATTGAAACCAAATAGAACCGCATTAGAAGCCGATGCTAAGTTAGCGTCGGTTTCGGTAATGCCGCCCACACCGCTAGAAACAATCGTTACTTTCACTTCATCCGTTGAAAGCTGCTCAAGTGCACCAATAAGCGCTTCTAGAGAACCACGAACATCTGTCTTAATAACAAGGTTTAAGCTCGATGCTTGCGCATCACCGTTCATGCTGAACAGTGCGTCCAACTTGGCGGCTTGTTGCTTAGCCTGGAATACTTCTTTCTCTTTCGAAGAACGAATGCCAGCTACTTCACGGGCGCGTTTTTCGCTTTCCGCTACCAAGAACTGATCACCGGCACCTGGAGGCGTATCAAGACCTAAGATCTCCACTGGAATAGAAGGGCCTGCTGCATCAATTGGCTGGCTGTTTTCATCCAGTAACGCACGAACACGACCAATCGAAGTACCAGCCAGAACAATGTCGCCTTTCTTCAGCTGACCATTTTGAACCAATAACGTCGCAACTGGACCACGGCCTTTATCAAGACGAGATTCAACCACCACACCGGTTGCAGGACCATCGGCCACAGCCGTTAACTCTAGAAGTTCTGATTGAAGCAAAATAGCTTCAAGAAGCGCATCAATACCTGCACCGGTATGAGCTGAAACCGGAACAAACTGAACGTCGCCACCCCATTCCTCTGGTACAACTTCTTTTGCTACCAATTCGTTTTTAACACGATCAACATCCGCAGATTCTTTATCCATTTTGTTGATAGCAACCACAATCGGCACACCAGCAGCGCGAGCATGCTGAATGGCTTCTTCTGTTTGTGGCATCACGCCGTCATCAGCGGCCACAACAAGGATAACGATATCCGTAGATTGAGCACCACGGGCACGCATTGCAGTAAACGCGGCGTGTCCTGGTGTATCAAGGAATGTCACCATGCCTTTGTCAGTCTCGACGTGATAAGCACCAATGTGCTGTGTAATACCACCGGCTTCGCCACTGGTTACACGGGTTGTACGAATGTAATCCAGTAACGAGGTCTTACCATGGTCAACGTGACCCATTACGGTAACAACCGGTGCACGAGACACCTGGTCACCTTCGTACTTCACTTGTTCCATGAAGCTATCTTCAACTGCGTTATCACTTACTTGCTTGTACTTGTGACCCATTTCTTCAATCACAAGAATTGCAGTATCAATATCAAGAATTTGGTTGATGGTCGCCATCACGCCCAACTTCATTAGCTCTTTGATCACTTCGCCAGCTTTAACCGCCATGCCCTGTGCCAATTCACCAACCGTGATGGACTCACCTTTTAGCTCAACTTCACGAATAATCGGTGCAGTTGGCTGTTTAAAGGCGTGTTCGCTGTCTTCACGACCGCGACGCTTAGGCGCCCCGCCACGACGACGGCTGTCATCCATGGAGCCTTCACGACGACGGCCTTTACCGCCTTTGTTCTTGTCGCCAAAACGCTTATCTTTGTCTTTATCTTTGTCTTTATTACGAAACTCTTTTTTCTTGCTGCGATCTTCTTTGTCCGCTGGCGGCGCAGTTGGCGCAGCTGCAGGAGCATCTGAAGGTTTACGCCCACCAGGCTTAGCGCCTTTTGCATCCGCAGGCTTACGCTTAGGCGCAGGCTTCGCATCTTTTTTCGCTGCTTCGTCTTCTTTAACAATGGTGCGCTTCTTACGCACCTCAATGTTAACCGCTTTTTTACCCGCACCCGTGTTTAACGTAGTGGTGGTTTTGCGCTTCAACGTGATCTTTTTAGGACCGTCAGCTTCGGTTTCTTGCTCACCGTGACTCTTTTTCAAGAAGGTTAGCAAGATAACTTTTTGTTCATCGTTTACTTTTTCGTCACCACTTTTATGTGGTAGACCAGCTTCGTTCATCTGAGCGACTAAACGTTCAACTGGTGAGCCTACTGCTGCGGCTAACTGTTTTACCGTGACTTCTGCCATTCGAATATTCTCCTCCCGCCTGTGGCTGCCTATTCGGTTTCTTCAAACCAGGGCTTACGCGCGGTCATAATTAGTTGGGCGGCCTTCGCTTCGTCGATGTCTTCAATACCAACAATATCGTCTACGCCTTGCTCAGCAAGGTCTTCCATTGTGCAGATGCCACGGCTTGCCAACACTAAGGCCAAGTGTTGATCCATTCCTTCCATATTCAGCAAATCGTCAGCCGGTTTTGCGTCTTCTAGTTTTTCTTCACTAGCAATGGCTTGGGTAAGCAAAATGTCTTTTGCACGAGACTGCAGTTCATCAACAATTTCTTCATCGAAACCATCAATATCAAGCATCTCTTCACGTGGCACATAGGCAACTTCTTCTAGACCTGTAAAGCCTTCTTCTACCAGTACCGCAGCTACGTCTTCATCAAGATCAAGGGCAGCCATTAATGTTTCCACTAACGAGCCTTGCTCTTCTTCTTGTTTCGCACCTGCTTCTTCTTCAGTCATCACGTTAATGGTCCAGCCGGTAAGCTCAGATGCCAATTTAACGTTTTGACCGCCACGACCAATTGCGATAGCCAATTGATCTTCTAGCACGGCTACATCCATTGTGTTGGTTTCTTCATCCATTACGATAGAAGCCACTTCAGCTGGAGCCAGTGCATTGATTACTAATTGCGCCGGATTATCATCCCAAAGAACAATATCCACACGCTCATTGCCAAGTTCGTTTGACACGGCTTGGACACGAGCGCCACGCATACCAACACATGCACCAATCGGGTCAATGCGTTGATCATTTGTTTTAACTGCGATTTTTGCACGGCTACCGGTATCACGAGCCGCGGCTTTAATTTCGATAACGTCTTCGCCAATTTCTGGCACTTCAATGCGGAATAATTCAATCAGCATTTCGCTAGACGCTCGGCTGAGCATTAACTGAGGACCACGGTTTTCTGGGTTCACAGACATCAATACACAGCGTACACGATCGTTAATACGGAACACTTCACGTGCAACCAGTTGGTCACGCGGTAGCAAGCCTTCAGCATTCGCACCAAGATCAACAATGATATTGTCACGGGTTACTTTTTTAACGGTGCCGTGTACTAGCTCACCAATACGATCAGAGTATGCAGCCGTAATTTTGGCGCGCTCCGCTTCACGTACTTTTTGCATAATAATTTGCTTAGCCGCTTGAGCTGCGATACGTCCAAAGCCTGGATTCTCAACTTGCTCTTCATAAACATCACCTTCTTTAAGGTTAGTGTCTATGTCTGCTGCTTCTTGCATGTTTAATTCAGACCCCAAGGCCGGAACTACGTCATTGCTTACAATGACCCAGCTACGGAAGGTTTCATAGTTACCGGTACGACGGTCAATAGAAACTCGCATCTCAGGTTCTTCGTCTTCGTAACGTTTTTTCGCCGCTGCCGCTAAAGCTAACTCAATAGCTTCAAAAATTACTTCCTGCTCTACGCCTTTCTCGTTAGAAACAGCCTCGGCAACTAGCAGTATCTCTTTGCTCATAACCTTGCCCCCGGTAATCCTATTTACCCTTGTGATCTTGAAATATTAAGCTGGCTTTATCGATAGCATCAATCGGTAACAAGTATTCATGGTCATCAACGTGCACCACGATATCTTCGTCATCTTCAATACCAACCAGTTTGCCTTTGAATTTACGACGCCCTTCAAAGGCATAACGTAATTTCACATCAACAAACTCACCAACGTAACGCTTATAATGCTCGAGTGTGAACAATGGACGGTCCACACCTGGAGACGATACTTCTAAGTTGTATTCTGAGGTAATTGGATCTTCTACATCCATTATCCCGCTGATTTGACGGCTCACTAATGCACAGTCATCCACGTGGATGCCTTTTTCGCCGTCTATAAACACTCGCAGTACCGAGTTATTGCCCTGAGCAATGTACTCGATACCCCAAAATTCAAAGCCTAGGGCTTCAACCACTGGCTTTAGCAAATCAATTAATTGCTGTTCTTTACTCGCCACACGCGCTCCACAGATATAAAAATTGGGCTAAAGGATGAGCCAGTGTTTAATACCAGTCACCCGAGCCCAATCTTTAGCGTTTAAGTACAAAGTACTTTAAATAAAAACTGCTAAATGCTGGTTGCTTACGCTACCAACAAAAAACCCCTTATCGGAACCACTTTAATCTTCGTTAAAGCAACTCCACCAGGGGTTTTAATCATCAAGCCCAGGGCTTGGAAATAAAAACAAGTGGTATAACCACCCAGCAAGCTGATACTAGACCAGAATTGCTCAAAAATCCGCTCAATCATGTCAGCTAAAACAGCGCCTGACATAAAGAGAATTGACGCAAGACCAGCCAAAACCCTTTGGTCAACTGTATATGAACACCTTAAAAAGCGATTCTAGCTGACAATATTTGTGCACATTATAGAGACATCACCTTTTATCATCAAGGGAAGTCTCATTTAATGCGAGTAAGGCCTTACCAAGGCCTTAAACGAAAAAAACGAGCAATGCTCGTTTTTTAATCAATGGTGCGGATGGAGGGACTTGAACCCTCACGTGCTTTCGCACACAGCGACCTCAACGCTGCCTGTCTACCAATTCCAGCACATCCGCAAAATCGTTTAATCGATAACTGGTGCTTCAGCATCCGTAGCAGAGGCATCATCAATCATAGGCGTTTCGCTATCAAGTACTTGCTTCTGAACCTCTTGCAGCTCAGGCAAACCCTCATCGGCCAGACCCGTTGCTTTCTCTTTTGCAAAATAAGCCAAAGAAAAGCTGGTTGCGAAGAACAAAGCCGCAAGAAACGCAGTGCTGCGAGTCAAGAAGTTACCAGAACCTTCACTACCAAATACCGTTTGTGAAGCACCACCACCAAAGCTAGCGCCAGCATCAGCGCCTTTACCCTGCTGAAGCAATACCAAGGCAATGATAGCCACGGCAATAATAATGTGAGCAATTACAATCAAGCTTTCCATAGTATTTCTCTAACCTGCTGCGTTACAGATTTTAACAAAATCATTTGAGTTTAAGGAGGCACCACCCACTAGGGCACCATCCACATCTGGCTGAGCAAAAATAGCTTCAGCATTATTCGGCTTAACACTGCCGCCATACACAATTTGAATTGTTTCAGCGATAGTGGCGTCATACTGAGCAAGGTATTCACGAATGGCCTTATGAACATCCTGTGCCTGCTCTGGTGTTGCTGTTTTACCTGTGCCTATGGCCCAAACAGGCTCATATGCTATGACTGCATTATTAAAACCGGCAATGCCTGCTTTACTCAACACAGCTTCAATTTGTGCAACGATCACGGCCATTGTCTCACCGCTTTCACGCTGTGAAAGGGTTTCCCCTACACACAGAATTGGCAATACACTTGAACCAAGCAGCGCTAAAAACTTATCCGCTACTATGTCATCGCTTTCGTGAAACAGCTCTCGACGCTCACTGTGCCCCACTAGTGCATACTTACAGGCAAAATCTTCTAGCATCGATACTGCAACTTCACCGGTGTAAGCCCCACTTGGATGCTGGCTTACATCTTGGGCGCCCCATTTTATACATGAAGACGCTAATAAACTCTTACACTG
>NYTP01000156.1 GCA_002683575.1 Bermanella sp. | reverse complement strand
TGTTACAAAGCTCATGTGACAGTTTTGTTACATTCTTTCACTTAAATGACAGATTGATGAATTTTTTATGGTAATTAAACGATAAAACGCGCCAATCTACGCTAGCTTCAATATAGACAAGCCACACAGAATTAAAACAAGGGAGATTAAAAGATCACTGAAATAAGGTGGTTTTATGCTGCAAATAGCAAATATTGCCGGGAAATTGGTACTTTTAAACTATTTGCCCAGCAACATGTCTTCATATTATCGCTTTGTGAGCCAGTTTTTAATGTAGAAGTCGACACTAAGGTAGCTCCCTGCACCTTTAAACAGCAACACCAAACACATGAGTAAGTAGGTCACCGCCCACTCAATGCCATTATTACTGATGACAAAACTGCCTCTGGCAGTGAGCCAATCATAATTACCATGCTCTTGAAGTAACTGACGGGCCATATTTAAACGATGGGTGACTTCGTTTATATCTTGAGATGCAAACGGTGAATTTGGGTCCGCCACAGCTTGCCAGCCATTCGGCCAATGAACTGCAAAAATCGCCACTAACATGGTGACGATAAGAGGAATACTGACCCAACGAACAGCCAAACCTGCCACTAACAGAACAGCAGCACCCACTTCCGTCAGTGTCGCTAACCAGGCGAGTAATTCAGGAAACGGTAAACCCAGCCCCCAGTCACTGTTACCAAACCAGGCTGCCACATTGTCTATATCTTGCAATTTATTCATGCCAGCAAACCAAAACACCGGCGCTAAATATAGACGCAAGGCGAATAAAGCAACAAAATCCAGTTTATCTAGCTGATCCGTCCAAGACGAAATACGGTTTATAAGCAGCATCATAAATTATTCATACCTTAGATTTAATAAGTTGAAGATCAACCCAACCAGAAATGGTTTCTAACGCCGCTGGCAGTAATTGGTTCAAGGGCATATTGTGAGCGGTAGCCATCCCCTCAACAATTTGCTCGATATGTTGATGAGTATTATTTTGTAATGCTTCAAATAAAAGGTAACTTAATGGGTTTAATTCAATAAAACCCACTGACAACTGCGCATCACGATAAATCAATAAAAACGTAGGCGCAGGGCTTACAGGTTCACCAGGCATAATTTGATGAACGGGGTATTCATACGCTTGTAACCATGCACATTGTGATGTGGTTAAAATCTCATTCTCTAAATCAACGCAGGGATGAAGCGGCCCTTGGGTCTCAACATAGGCATCGGCAAATAGTTCCAACCATTCCCAGTGGGCTAATGAATACGCAAAGTCGGGTAATTGTTTTGCATCGTCATGGTCGCTTTGTAAAAAATGCAAAAACTCTTCACTGATCTCTAAAAAATACGGCGTTTCAGATTCATGTTTAAGAAAAAAGGTACGCACTAAGCCATGCCACTGCGTATCTGATAGATATGATTTTAAAACCGGAAACGTACCACTGATGAAGCTTTCAATATTGTTATAGAACAGTTCCCGGTAAACGTTCAGACGTCTATCCTCAACACCTAAGGTTGAGTGCGGCTCCGGTGCGCGAATACTGGATGTGAACGCTTGCTGTACCTCTTTAAAACCCTGATCAGACATTGACCACCTCTTGCATGGCTTTTATCTGATTCACTTCTGCGAGTAATTCATCCATAGGTGGAAAGTTAAAATCTCGCTCTAATAATGTAGGTCTAACACCATGATGTGCATAGGCCAATTGTAATAACTGCCAAACATCGTCTTTGACAGGTGCACCGTGGGTATCCACTTTTAAGTCATCCGCTTCATCGTAATGACCGGCAATATGGATGTACTCAATTGCTTGGGATGGTAATGATTGAATAAATTGCTTTGCATCATAGTGATGATTAACGCTATTTACATATACATTATTTACATCCAATAAGAGTTTACAGCCTGAACGTGTCACCACTTCTTGAGTGAATTCTAACTCACTCATATGTCCGAACTTGGCGTAAGTGGACACATTCTCAAGAATCAAAGGTCTCTGTAAAATATCTTGTACCTGTTGAATTCGTGTCACCACATGATCAATAGCATCTGAGGTGAAAGGAATGGGAAGTAGGTCGTACATGTGACCCTTGTGACTACAGTAACTAAGGTGTTCGCTATAAATATCGATTTTATGCGTGTCTAAAAACGTTTTTACCGCTTTAACAAATTCAATATCCAGTGGGTCTGAGCTGCCAATAGATAATGACAAACCATGGCAAGCAAAAGGAAAGCGCTCAGTTAATGCTCTGAACGCCTTCCCGAAACGGCCACCAAGACCGATCCAGTTTTCAGGCGCGACTTCAAAAAAATCCACTTGCTGCGTGGTGAGCTGAGACATTTCATCCAACATGCCCCTGCGCAACCCTAATCCTGAACCCATTATGGCCATGGTGATTCCTTACTACTGATTAAGACTTAGCGCCGCACTTACCTTCGCCACATTTGCCTTCTTTGTGGGTTTTCTCGCCGCCACACTTGCCTTCACCGCACTTGCCTTCTTTGGTCGCTTTCTCACCGCCGCACTTGCCTTCGCCACACTTGCCTTCTTTATCGGCTTTCTCGCCACCGCATTTACCTTCACCACACTTGCCTTCTGCCATCACCTTGTAGCCGGACTCAAGGTTTTGAGATGTAAATGGGTTTTCAGCAGCCAGCGCTGTGCTTGCCATCGATGCAGCCAGAGTCGCACCAAGTGCCATTGCTAGTGGTTTCATTTGAGATTTAGCCATGAGAGTCCCCTCGATTAAGCTATTAAAGTTTGAAAATAGTGGCTCTATTTTCATTCCTGTTTTGAGCAGGACTGCCCAAGATAGTTCATTTGAATAAAAAAAAAGAGGCACGAGGCCTCTTTTTAACGTTTTAAGCAAGGTTACTCAATGCTTATAACTTCTCAATTACCACACTACCAATGGAATAACCGGCACCAAAGCTACAGATCACGCCTTTTTGACCCGTTTGCATATCTGCTTTATGTAAGTGGTAAGCAATAATAGAACCGGCAGAGCTGGTATTAGCATAGGTATCAAGAATCACAGGTGCTTCCGCTTCTGTGGCCTCACGACCCAATACTCGCTTAGAGATGAGCTGATTCATGCTTAAATTAGCTTGGTGGAGCCACATGCGCGTTAAATCGCCCGCTTCAATTCCAAGCTCACCAATATGGGCGGTAATCTGCTTGGCCACCATAGGGCATACTTCTTTAAATACTTTACGACCATTTTGGATGAATAATTTATCAGGGTTGTTTAAACCTGACTCATCACATCGGTTTAAAAAGCCAGCATTGTTACGAATATTATTAGAGAAAACCGTTTGCAGTTTTGTTCCCAATACCTTGTATTGATGTTCACTACTCGCCAGCTCGCTATCTTCAAGTATCACGGCTGTACAGGCGTCACCGAAAATAAAGTGACTATCGCGATCGCGGAAGTTCAAATGGGCCGTACAAATCTCTGGGTTAACCATTAATACACAACGAGCAGAACCAGTTTGGATGGCATTCACTGCTGCTTGAATACCAAAGGTTGCACTACTGCATGCAACATTCATATCGTAGGCAAAGCCCTGAATACCCAGTGCTGTTTGCACTTCAACAGCCACAGCAGGGTAAGCACGCTGAAGGTTGGAACACGCTACGATTACGGCATCCACATCATCAACTGTTTTACCTGCTTGCTCTAGGGCTTCTTTTGCCGCGGCGATGGCCATCTCACACTGTAAAGAAGCCTCATCATTTGAACGCTCAGCAATGAAGGGTTTCATACGTTGTGGGTCAATAATGCCTTCTTTGTTAATAACAAAACGGCTTTTTATACCGGATGCTTTTTCGATAAATGCACTGCTGCTTTGTGCCAGTTCAGTGACCGTGCCTGCCGCGATTTCATCGGCATGCTGTGCATTATAAGTATCGACATAAGTGTTAAATGCCGCGACTAATTCATCATTGGAAATAGACTGGGTTGGGGTATATAAACCGGTACCACTAATTACAACTTGCTTCACTCTGATCCCCTATATTTCAATCAGCTCAAACTCTTTACTGTCTACCCATCCCTTGGCTGACACGCCCTTTTATTGGGCAAAACTATAATCGAATATGTCTGTTTATACCACTTAGCAGGTGAGTCATGACTCACATTTAGCGCCAAACACCGACAAAAAGCGCACATAAATAGACATTTAAATGGCCAAAATGGCCACCGTTGTTTTTCACCGCATCACGATTGAATCGGCTATTGCTGAATACTCGCCTTCGCTTCAAGCAACTGGGCCTTCCAGCGTTTATCAGAAACGGGCATTGATGTGCCTAGCTCTTGAGCAAATAAGGACACCCGGTATTCTTGAATCATCCAATTTAAAATCTTTACCTGCTCAAAACAGTCCAAACTGGCAGGCAACTGTGCACATAGCGCTTGGTATTGCTCATGCCACTGCGCAACCTTAAGTTGGGTTAACTTATCTTTTTGTAAGTTACCCTGCAGCTTATCAAGCCTTAACATCATGGCTTTAAAATACTTTGGATACTGCTTCAACCAATCGTATTCAACTGTGCCTAAAAACCCTTTCGGCATAAGCTCATTGACCTGCTGTTTAATGTCACCCACCGCCAAAGCAAACGCTAGCTGATTTTGCTGTTTCATTTTTTTATTCAGCTGATGATAACTTTGCAGGATCTGCTTAATCACAGGAATAACTTCATCAAATTTTTCGCCAATCAAACCACGACCATGATCTTTTAGCGCGTTATAAGCCGCTTCATCACGCGGTAATTCGGTCAGATCAAAGCTCATGCTGAATACCCGATGCGTCACAGCTTCAAGTAACTGCGCTTTATTTCCGATATGACCAAAATAGATCATCTCTTGCACCAGTCGCTTCTGGGTTTCTTTTTGTACCCAGCTCACCTGTTCATTTAGCGCCAGCTTTAACAAACGAAGTACACCGAGCTTGGATTGCACGAGCGCTTCATCCTCACGGGATAACAGCACAAGGTTCACACTTTCCCCTTCGTCGACTATGGCAGGAAAGAGCGTCACTTGAATACCGGCCTGCTGCACTTGATACTGTTCAGGCAAGGCATTCATATCCCAATACGTGATGCCTTCACGTTCAAAATCATTATTATTTTCTTGTGAGAGATGTTCAATTTGATCCCCCACTTCATCAATCAACTTATGCCAGTCACGCCCTTGGGTTAACATAACGTTATCATTACCCATGACTTGTATATTGACCTGATAGTGAGGATCTAGCTGATCCAGATTCCAATCCTGCGGTTCAATATCAATGCGTTTTTGTTGATATACATATTTAGCCAGAACTTCATGCAATGACTCATCGCTGGCTTGATGTTTCAATAAAAAGCCATCTGCAAAATCAGGCACCGGCACTAATTGACGCCGAATAGACTTCGTCAGGCCCTTAAGAAGAGCAATCACCTTTTCTCTTAACATGCCCGGCACCAGCCACTGTAATCGACTAACAGGTAGTTGTTTCAGCATGGCGGCAGGCACCAAGACACTCACACCATCTTCTTTGTGATTAGGTTCAAAGCGGTACGTTAGCGGGTAAACAATAGAGCCATGGGTGAAATGGTCAGGAAATTGTGCCTGAGTAATATTTTCAGCGCCGTGTTGCATCAGGTACGATTTTTTCACCTTCAGTGCATCAGCAGGCTGCTCTTTTAGCCATTTTTCAAATGTGGCTGTATCACTGATCTCATTGGGTACACGCTCAATATAAAATTGATATAGACGTTCTTCATCCACCACGATATCGCGACGACGGCTTTTATCTTCGAGCTCTTCAATTTCTTCAATTAAATTTTGATTATGCTTAAGAAATGCCGCTTTGCTTTTTATCTGTTTCTGTACAAGCGCTTCACGAATAAATATTTCATGACTGGCTTGAGCATCAATCTTGGCATAACCCACATTTCGTTTAGGAATGATGACCAAGCCATAAAGACTGACCTGCTCATATGCCATTACTTGACCACGTTTAATGGACCAATAAGGTTCAAGGTATTTACGTTTAACTAAGTTTTTTGCTAATGGCTCTAACCACTCAGGGTCAATCCGCGCGTTCATTCGCGCATAAAGACGAGATGTTTCTACCAGTTCAGCCGACACCACCCATTTCGGGCGCTTCTTAAAAATACCGCTACCAGGGAACAACATAAAACGACGGTTACGAGCACCAAGATAATCGCCCTCTTCGGTTTTTTGACCAATGTAACTTAAAAAGCCAGACAATATAGATTGATGAATGGCTTCATAACTGGCAGTACTTTTGTTCTCTTCTAATTTTAAATCTTTGCATTGTAAGCGTAACTGATAATGTACATCTCGCCATTCACGCATACGCATGTAATTTAGAAAATGTTTTTTACAGTGTTGACGCAGCTGGTTATTAGACAGCTCTTGTCTGGCTTCTTCAAAGTGTTGCCAGATATTGAGTAAGGTTACAAAGTCACTTTCTTCGTGACGAAATTCGGCGTGTTTTTGATCCGCCTGCTGTTGCTTCTCTGGCGGGCGCTCCCTGGGGTCTTGAATACTCAATGCAGCAGCGATAATCAGCATTTCCTGAAGAGATTTACGCTTACTGGCTTCAAACAACATGCGCGCTATACGCGGATCAACAGGAAGCTTAGACAGTGCCCTGCCGACTTGATTTATTTGGTTATCTTGCGAGACCGCCCCTAACTCTTTTAATAAGTTATAGCCATCTTTAATAAACCGGTTATCCGGTGCATCCACAAATGGAAACTCAGATACATCCCCTAGTTTTAATGACAGCATTTGCAATATAACCGCTGCCAAGTTAGTACGTTGAATTTCAGGATCAGAGAATTCTGGGCGCGTATTGAAGTCTTCTTCACTGAATAATCGAATGCATATACCTTCACTGACTCGGCCACAACGGCCCTTGCGCTGATTGGCGCTGGCTTGTGATATGGATTCAATGGGCAGACGCTGCACTTTAGAGCGATAACTATAACGGCTAATCCGTGCCACACCGCTATCAATTACATAACGAATGCCGGGTACTGTTAAAGAGGTTTCAGCGACATTGGTCGATAAAATAATTCTACGAGCACCACCACCTGGGTTAAATATTTTATTTTGGTCTGCATTATTTAAGCGTGCATAAAGGGGTAAAACTTCACTATTTTTTAGGTTGGCTTTTTTAAGCTCTAAGGCTGCTTCACGTATTTCACGTTCACCACTTAAAAAGATTAACACATCGCCAATCTGACCGCGTTTGGCATCTTCTATCTGGAGCTCTTCTACCGCATCAATAATACCGCGATATAGATCCCCTTCTCGCTCTTCACCTTCTTCGTCTAAATCAATCAGTGGACGATAGCGAGTTTCAACTGGAAACGTGCGACCAGACACCTGGATAACAGGCGCGTCATTAAAATGCTTCGAGAAGCGATCCACATCAATGGTGGCCGAGGTAATGATAACTTTAAGGTCAGGACGCTTAGGTAATAATTGTTTTAGATAGCCCAATAAGAAATCGATATTCAAACTGCGCTCATGGGCTTCATCAATGATGATGACCTGATATTTATTTAAAAAACGATCGTTTTGCGTCTCAGCAAGCAAAATACCATCGGTCATGAGTTTTACTAACGTGTGCTCATTACTTTGGTCATTAAAGCGGATTTGATAGCCCACTTCATCACCAAGGTTAACCTTCACTTCTTGTGCAATTCGTTGAGCCACTGAACGGGCAGCTATTCGTCTTGGCTGTGTATGAGCAATTAAGCCGTATTGAGCTAAACCCAGCTCTAAACAAATTTTGGGGATCTGTGTGGTTTTGCCTGAGCCAGTCTCACCGGCTATTACCACCAC
>NYTP01000155.1 GCA_002683575.1 Bermanella sp. | reverse complement strand
TCTTCTTCTACTTGGCGCACCATGCCATGACGACGGCCAAGGGCGATGGTGAGCATCATTAATGCAACCAGCTGTGAAGTGAATGCCTTGGTAGAGGCCACGCCAATCTCAGGGCCGGCGTTGGTCATAATGGCCAGATCCGATTCACGTACTAATGAAGAACCCGGCACGTTGCAAATGCTTAAGCTGGAGGTAAAACCAATTTCTTTGGCTTTACGCAGTGCCGCTAATGTATCCGCGGTTTCACCTGATTGAGAGATAGTAATAAACAAACTGTTTGGTAAAGCCACGGTTTTACGGTAACGGTATTCGCTGGCCACTTCGATTTGGCAAGGGATGCCCACTAAGCTTTCGATCCAATATTTTGCCACCATGCCTGAATGGTACGAGGTACCACAGGCAATGATTTGTACCGCTTGAGTTTTATCAAATACGTCTTTGGCTTTTGTTCCAAAGGCTTGCTCTAGTAAATGCGTTTTGCTGATACGACCTTCAAGGCAGTTACGAATCACCTGGGGTTGCTCAAAGATTTCTTTCATCATGTAGTGGCGGTATTCGCCTTTATCGGCCACACCCATTTTGTGTTCAAACACACTCACATCATGAACCACTTCGGCGTTATCTTTATCCCAAACGTGTACATGGTCTGTGGTCAGTTCTGCCACATCACCTTCGTTTAAAAAGATGAAACGATCGGTAACCTGTAATAATGCAAGTTGGTCAGAGGCAATGAAGTGCTCGCCAGAACCCACGCCAATGACGAGCGGCGAACCATGACGAGCAGCGACCAATTTACCTGGGTGGTCGGCACTGATCACACCTAATGCATAGGCGCCATCTAAGCGTTTAATGGTTTCTTTTACTGCGTCGGTCAGTGATGACGTTTTTTGTAAATTCTGATGTACAAGATGCACAACCACTTCGGTGTCAGTTTGTGATAAAAACTCATAGCCTGCTACTTTTAATTCTTCACGCAGCTCTTCATAGTTTTCAATGATACCGTTGTGCACAATGGCCAAACGTTCACCGGACATGTGTGGGTGAGAGTTTTCTTCTGATGGCTTTCCGTGAGTGGCCCAACGGGTGTGCGCAATACCGGTTTTACCAAAGAAAGGGGCAGCAGCAATGCCGTCTTCTAATTCTTTTACTTTACCCATACGACGACAACGCTCAATCACATTGGCATCGTTTAATACGGCTAAACCTGCGCTGTCGTAACCACGATATTCAAGACGACGCAGACCTTCTAGCAGTATTTCGTTTACATTACGCTGGGCGATGCCGCCGACAATTCCGCACATGTTCTAATCCTTGCTTAACGGGAAACGGGAGATGCTCTAAAGTCATCTTGACTCTCGTTTTCCTTTTTATTCGGTACGTGAGTTTTTGCTCACGGCTTAATATCTGTATTTAGTTATGATCATCAATGTGTGAGGGCGCTTGCGCGCGATAAGCTCAACGCATTTACCTATTCATCGCGCGCAAGCGCCCTCACACATTGATATATTTAAATCATTTTTTTACTGGGCGCTGCCAGTTCAAATTCACTTGTTTACCACGGGCAACTGCTAATTTGTCGGCTTCAACTTCTTTGGTAATCGTAGAGCCCGCACCTACTGTTGCGCCAGCGCCTATTTTCACCGGTGCCACTAATGACGAGTTTGAACCAATAAACGCACCATCACCGATTTCGGTTTTAAACTTATTCACACCATCGTAATTACAAGTAATGGTGCCAGCACCGATATTGGCGCCTTTGCCAATCACAGCATCACCAATATAGGTTAGGTGATTCACCTTGCTGCCTTCACCAATAATGGATTTTTTCACTTCACAGAAGTTACCCACCTTGGCGCCGTTTTCTAAAACGGCACCTGGGCGCAGGCGAGCGTATGGGCCGATATCGCAGCTTTGTTTTACATCTGCATCTTCAATGTGGCTGAATGCTTTTACTTTACTGCCAGCAGCAATGGATGCGTTTTTAATAATGCAATTGGCTTCAATGTGCACACCATCGCCCAGCACGACTTGGCCTTCTAGAATGACATTAGCATCAATCACGACGTCACGCCCAACCTTCACACCAAGAGTGTTGCTAGGGCGAATATCTAAACGGGCAGGGTCCAGTACGGTTACCCCTTGTGTCATTAAATCTTGAACTAAACGGGCTTGATACCAGCGCTCTAACTCCGCTTGTTGCGCTCGATTATTCACACCAAAGGTTTCTTCAGCGAACTCAGGTTGCAAGGTTTCAACCTCAATGCCTGCCGCTACCGACATGGCAATCACATCTGTTAAGTAGTATTCACCCTGAGCATTATCATTCGATAACTTAGGTAACCATTCGTGTAGCTTTTCGGTAGGTACCGATAAAATACCGGTATTCACTTCTTGAATGGTCAGTTCTGATTCGTTGGCGTCTTTATGTTCAACAATGGCCTTTACCTTGTGCTCCGCATCGCGCACGATTCGACCGTAACCGCTTGGGTCGCCCATGTTCACGGTTAGTAGCCCAACATTACCCTCCTGGGTAATTTTGATCAGTGCATCCAGGGTGTCGCTTTGAATAAGAGGCACATCACCGTACAAAATCAACGTAGTGCCCGATTGCGCTAGGTTTTCTAGGGCCATCATCACTGCGTGGCCTGTGCCTTTTTGTTCGGCTTGTAGCGCAAATTGAATATCACTTTCTTCGCCAAACTGGGATGTTACTTGCTCAGCACCGTGGCCCACTACTACATGCATGGCGTTGGCACTGACTTTACGGGCGCTATCAATCACATGGCCTAACATAGGCTTACCAGCAATTGGGTGTAATACTTTAGGTAAGTCTGATTTCATGCGAGAACCTTGTCCCGCCGCTAAAATAACCACATCGATCATTATTATTCTCTATCTTCCGTTTATGGCCGTGTCTTAACCGTGTTTTCACTGATTAAGGCAATCCGTTTTATTAGGCCATGTGTCAAATCTTGCCTGACATTAAATAAAAAAGGTTGTTCAGTCTATTGAGTTTGTTAGGATTTACAATCCACTTTGTCACAAATTAAATGACAACCATGAATTTAAATAGTCTTACGCAACTTGGCTTAACCGAGCGGGAAATCGCGGTTTATCACAGTTTACTGACCCTGGGCCCAGCCTCTATTCGGGACCTTGCTGCCAAGTCGCAACTCAACCGTGGCACCACTTATGAAACTCTGAAGGTGCTCGTGAGCAAGGGCATCGTCAACTACCTGCCCAAAGGCAAACGCCGCGTGTTTCAGGCTGAAGATCCTGAGCGCTTATTGGATTTAGCCGAGCAAAAGCGCCAAACCTTAGAGCAAACCTTGCTTGAACTTAAAACCGACATTATTCCAGGGCTCAAGCACCTTAAAACAGACATGGTGGCAGGTAACGTACGCTTTTATGAGGGTGATGATGGAGTGGAATTGGTTCTGCGAGATATCTTAAGCAGCGTCGACCGAATGAAACAAAAGCAATACAGTGTTATATCGACTCAAGCACTACGCGAGCACTTATATCGACCTTTTCCTAACTTCACCAAACAGCGTGTTGCCAAAGACATCAAGGTTCGAGTAATTGCCATTGGTGAGGGCGGGGATGAAGCGGAGCTTGCCGAACGAAAATGGTTACAAGGTAAGGGGGACGCGTCATATATTGCTATCTACCCTCCCAAGGTGGCCATGATCAGCCTTTCTGATAACAACTACCCTGTAGTGGTGGTAATTGACAGTGATGCCATCGCCGGCACACAGCAGATGATGTTTGATACTTTGTGGGGCGCGTTATAAATAGTCCACAGATTTAAAAAGCAAAAAGCCGCTCATAGAGCGGCTTTTTTGTTTCAGTGAGAATGAGGATCACTGAGCAAACTCAGGGCAGGTTTGCTCTTGTATCTCTTTTAAGTCGTACTGCATATACCCCGCCTCACCAAACACATCCGTACCGTTGAGATAATATTTTCCCATTTCTTCATTTGGGTTGAGAATGTCATAACCCAATACTTTAGCCACCTGCAGGCTAATCAAATAGTGATTAGGCATACAACCCAGTTCATTTTTCAATCGACTAATTTCAGCTTGATCAAGCCCCCCCCCAAAAAACATAAACGGGACACGAGCCATATCAATATCCACCGCATTATGACCAAAACGCCCACCCTGACCAGTTAGCTCGCCATGGTCTGGGGTAAAGAATATATAAGTAGGTTTGCCTGAGTCTTTAAAAAACTCATAAATATCAGCGATCACTTTTTGGGTGTACAGTACAGAATTGTCGTAGCTGTTGAGCATATATGTCTCATAGGGCTGACCTTCTACCGGATACACCTCTTGAGACTTTGGATAGTTATCCACATAAGGACCATGGGTGCTGCGCATATGCAAGGTAATGAATTGAGGCTTGTCGTAATCTAGATTCATGGACTTTAATTCAAGTAATAAGCGATCATCGTATTCGCCTTCATAGTCCAATAGATGCTTATTTTCTTTCCATGAATCAATGTCGCCTAATGAGAAGGAATAGGTCAAACCACCTGCATTTTTTTGCGTAGTTATATAGTGGGTCTCATAACCTTGGCGTTTCGCTAAACGAAACAACGCGGTATCCATCTTACTGATATGCGCCGTATTGTTCGGCTCATAAACCGTATTAAAGAATAAACTTAATGACACCCGCGTCGATACCGCGCTTGAAATAGCTGGGGTAAAAAAGAAGTTAGGGTCGTCTTTATACTTCATAAGATCAGGGTTGGTATCACGCTCATAACCATAAAGCGCCATATTGTAATAGCTTAAGCTCTCACCCATCAGCACCACAACGTTCGCATCAGCAGGCTGATTTTTAGTAATTTGATAGGGCTCATAGCTTGGCATTTCTTTGCGTAAACCGGCCAGTATTTTTAACTGACGAGCAGTAAAGAATGACACACTGTATAAGCCGTTTTTCACGGCTGAGTGAGCAATATTTGGCTGATATTTTTGTGAAGCCTCTGAGCGTAAGGACTGTAAAAAGGGTAACGTCAATAACAGAGCAAATAGCACCCAGATATACGGCACGGTGAAGCTGGTTTTATAAAACCGGTTATACGTAAAATACGCCAACCCATAAAACGCCATAGATAAAAAGAACGCCGGTAGCATGAACTTCAAACCATCAGCAAAACCTATTAGCGCATCATGAGTTTCATGGGTCATCAAGACCATATCAAAGGCGCTATAAAACCCACCAAAATAGGTGAAATACATCAACTGGGTAGCCTGCATGAGGGCCAAAATGAGCAGCACCGCCTTATTAAATTTGGGGGTAGGGCTCAATAACATGAATACCATCAACACCAGGGTGATAACAATGCTTTTGAAATCATACCCAGATAGGTAGTTATGATTGAATAAACCGTAAATGACATCCGGCATGATAACGAATGCCCAAAGGGCCGCCAATATTAATAGAGAGTGTTTAATTTTTTGCACGGGGAACTCGGAGTTTAAATGTTGCAGTATTGTAATAAACTTTATCTACATCGGCACTGTATTGTAAAAAAATCCTATTCTTAAAAGTAAAAAACCCGCTGTTCGTCTTCTTTCGAAAACCAAATGCAGGTTTTTAATCTAAATAAACTTTAATCTTAAAAGATTAACGCTTACCCAATTTTTCTCGGATCTGCTGCAGAGTGCGAATCTGTGCAATGCTGATTATGTAAGAGTGCAAACTGAGGCTCAGCTTTTGTCGCATTATTAAAAAGCAGACACAAAAAAACCTGCCGAAGCAGGTTCTCTTATCTGAACAAACATTAATTAAAAAATTAACGCTTACCCAATTTTTCGCGGATCTGCTGCAGAGTGCGAATCTGAGCCATGGATTCCGCAAGCTGAGAGGCGGCACGAGAATAATCAAAATCACCGCTTTGATTTTCAAGTGCTTGCTCAGCATGTTTTTTCGCTTCAAGCGCAGCTGCTTCGTCGATATTGTCAGCGCGTAACGCAGTGTCTGCTAGTACAGTCACAGAGTTAGGCTGAACTTCTAAGAAGCCACCTGATACGTAGAAGATTTCCTCTTCACCGTTCTGTTTTTTAACACGAACGGGGCCTGGCTCAAGTTTGGTCATCAGTGCCGCGTGACCAGGTAAAATACCTAATTCACCGCTGGCACCCGATGCCACTACAATTTCAACCAAGCCAGAGAAGATAGCCTCTTCAGCGCTAACGATATCGCAGTGAACCGTCATTGCCATAGCTTTCTCTCCTATTAGAAGGTTTTAGCTTTCTCGATTGCTTCTTCGATTGTACCTACCATGTAGAACGCTTGCTCTGGTAGTGCATCGAATTCACCTTCAAGAATACCTTTAAAGCCACGGATAGTTTCTTTCAAAGAAACGTACTTACCAGGTGCGCCTGTGAAGATTTCTGCCACGTGGAAAGGCTGAGACAAGAAACGCTCAATCTTACGTGCACGAGATACAGTTTGCTTATCTTCTTCAGACAGCTCATCCATACCTAGAATGGCAATGATATCTTTCAGTTCTTTGTAACGCTGCAATACAGTTTGAACGCCACGCGCGATGTCGTAGTGCTCTTGACCGATTACTAGAGGGTCTAACTGACGAGAGGTAGAGTCTAGTGGGTCGATTGCAGGGTAGATACCTTTAGAAGCGATTTCACGAGACAGAGATACTGTTGAGTCCAAGTGAGCAAACGTCGTTGCTGGGCTTGGATCCGTCATATCATCCGCAGGTACATATACCGCTTGGATAGAGGTGATCGAACCAGTTTTAGTCGAGGTAATACGCTCTTGCAGTACACCCATCTCTTCAGCAAGAGTTGGCTGGTAACCTACCGCAGAAGGCATACGACCTAGAAGTGCCGATACTTCAGTACCCGCAAGTGTGTAACGGTAGATGTTATCTACGAAAAGTAGAACGTCTTTACCTTCGTCACGGAATTTCTCAGCCATGGTTAGACCCGTTAACGCTACGCGTAAACGGTTACCTGGAGGCTCATTCATTTGTCCGTAAACCATCGCTACTTTAGATTTGGTTTTGTCGTCTAGGTTTACAACACCAGACTCAGCCATTTCGTAGTAGAAATCGTTACCTTCACGAGTACGCTCACCAACACCAGCGAAAACAGATAAACCTGAGTGTGCTTTTGCGATGTTGTTGATCAATTCCATCATGTTTACAGTTTTACCAACACCAGCACCACCGAACAGACCTACTTTACCACCCTTAGCGAATGGGCAAACCAAGTCGATTACTTTGATACCAGTCTCTAGCAAATCTGTAGAGTTAGCTTGTTCATCGAAAGATGGGGCTTTGCGGTGAATAGAAGCAACTTCTTTCTCACCAATTTCGCCACACTCATCGATAGGACGGCCAAGCACGTCCATGATACGACCAAGCGTTTCAGTACCAACAGGTACTTGAATCGGGCCGTTTGTGTTTTCAGCTGTTAAACCGCGCTTTAGGCCTTCTGTAGAACCCATGGCGATGGTACGAACGATACCGTCACCTAGCTGTTGTTGAACTTCTAGCGTGATTTCTCCGCCTTCAACTTTAAGCGCGTCATATACTTTTGGTACTGAATCACGTGGGAATTCCACGTCGATTACAGCGCCGATGATCTGTACGACCTTTCCGCTACTCATTGTTAAATCCTCTTATAAACCTTTAATCTGCAAGCCTATACCGCTGCTGCGCCACTACAGATCTCGGAGATCTCTTGTGTAATCGCTGCCTGACGAGCCTTGTTGTATAACAAGTTAAGCTCTTTAATGAAGTCACCCGCATTGTCGGTTGCGGCTTTCATCGCCAACATCCTTGCAGCCATCTCACACGCTGTGTTTTCCACAACGGCTTGATACACTTGTGATTCCAAATAGCGAACCAATAAATCGTCAAGCAGTAGCTCGGCGTCTGGCTCGTAGATGTAATCCCAATGACCACTTATTGCTTTATCTTGCTTAGCTTCAAGCGGTAAAAGTTGTCTAACGGTTGGTTTTTGCGTCATGGTGTTAACGAACTCATTACCCGCTATATATAAGCGGTCAATTTCGCCGTTATCAAATGCATCTAGCATCACCTTAATGCTACCGATTAAATCATGTACTGCTGGCGCATCACCCAAGTGGGTTTTGGCTGCAACAACATTGCCACCGAAGCTCTTGAAGAACGAAACACCTTTTTGGCCAATGGCACAAATATCCACTTCAACGTTGTCGTTGTGGAACTGTTTCATTTCTTTCATCAAGCTACGTAGCAAGTTGGTGTTCAAGCCACCACATAGGCCACGGTCAGAAGTAATTACGATGTAACCAACGCGCTTTACTTCTCGCTCTTGCAGATAGGCATGACGGTATTCACTGGTAGCACTGGCCACATGGCCCACTACCGCGCGGATTTTTTCCGCATATGGACGGCCAGCTGACATACGAGTTTGCGCTTTACGCATTTTCGATGCTGCTACCATTTCCATTGCAGATGTAATCTTGCGCGTATTGTTAATACTGCCGATTTTCTGCTTAATCTCTTTTCCGACTGCCATATGACTGCCCCTATTATCTACTCGGCGAACCGACTAAGCCGAAGCTTAGTAGGTTTGAGTTGCCTTAAATTTCTCAAGTAAGTCTTTAAGACCATTCTTCTCATCGTCGCCGAACTTGCCAGCACCGTTAATCAGATTAACTAGGTCTTTGAACTCTGCGTGGGCGTAAGAAAGAAGGGCAGCTTCGAAGTCTGCGATTTTTTCTACGGCTACGTCTTTTAGATAACCTTCGTTTGCAGCGAATAGCATAATGGCCATTTCAGCTACAGACATTGGCGCGTACTGTTTCTGCTTCATTAGTTCAGTAACAGTTTTACCGTGTTCAAGTTGATCACGAGTCGCGTCATCTAGGTCAGATGCGAATGCTGCGAAAGCGGCAAGTTCACGATACTGAGCCAAGGCTAGACGGATACCACCACCTAATTTAGAGATGATCTTAGTTTGTGCAGAACCACCAACACGCGATACAGAGATACCGGCGTTCATTGCAGGACGAATACCCGCATTGAAAAGGTTAGTTTCTAAGAAGATCTGACCATCAGTAATGGAGATAACGTTAGTTGGTACGAACGCAGATACGTCACCACCTTGAGTTTCGATGATCGGTAACGCAGTTAAAGAACCGGTTTGACCTTTCACTTCACCATTGGTGAATTGCTCAACGTAGTTCGCATTTACGCGAGATGCACGCTCTAGTAGACGAGAGTGCAAATAGAAAACGTCACCAGGGTATGCTTCACGACCAGGAGGACGTTTTAATAGCAATGAAATTTGACGGTAAGCCCAAGCTTGTTTCGTCAAATCATCATATACGATCAGTGCGTCTTCACCGCGGTCACGGAAGTATTCACCCATTGCACAACCAGCGTATGGCGATAAGAACTGCATAGAAGCAGGATCAGATGCAGAAGCGGCAACGATAATGGTGTTTTCCATTGCGCCGTGTTCTTCAAGTTTACGAACCACGTTCGCAATAGAAGATTGCTTCTGACCGATGGCTACGTATACACACTTAATGCCAGAGTCTTTTTGGTTGATGATCGCATCGATTGCCATCGCTGTTTTACCAGTCTGACGGTCACCGATGATTAGCTCACGCTGGCCACGGCCAACAGGAACCATTGCATCCACTGATTTATAACCAGTTTGCACAGGTTGATCTACAGATTTACGAGAAATTACGCCTGGAGCAATACGTTCTACTGGAGAACTGGTTTTTGCTTCAATTGGGCCTTTCCCGTCAATTGGGTTACCAAGAGCGTCAACAACACGACCTAATAATTCAGGGCCAGTTGGAACTTCAAGGATACGACCAGTACAACGAGCCTTTTGGCCTTCTTGTAGTGGAAGGTAATCACCCAATACGATTGCGCCTACAGAATCACGCTCTAAGTTAAGAGCCATGCCGTATAGGCCGCCATCAAATTCAATCATTTCGCCGTACATTACGTCGGCTAGTCCGTGGATACGCACGATACCGTCAGCGACGGATACGATTGTACCTTCGGTGCGAGCTTCAGAAGACGTATCGAGTTTCTCGATACGGCTTTTGATCACATCGCTAATTTCGCTAGGATTTAGTTGCTGCATGCTTTATCCCTCAAACTCAGGAGTTCATCGCTTCGGCTAACTTGGCCAACTTGCCTTTAAGCGTACCGTCGATCACCATATCACCCGCACGGATGATGGCGCCGCCTACTAATGTTTCATCAACACTAGTAGTTACACGTACGTCTTTATCAAGTTTGACTTTGAGAGCTTGAGTCAATTTTTGCTTAGTATCGTCCGTTACTTCGAAAGCGGAGATGATTTCTACATCTACGGCTTTTTCTAGCTCGGCCTTCAAGTGCTCAAATTGCTCGAAAATTTGTGGTAACAAGGAAATACGTTTGTTTTCCGCTAGAACGTTAACCAGGTTTTGGCCTGATTCGTTCAAAATATCACCACAAACATCGATAAATGTTTGAGCTTGCTGTGCGCCTGTCAGACTAGGGTTAGATAAAACTTCTTCTACCTGGTCTTGTAGGGCGACATTGCTGGCGACTGAAAGCATGGTAGACCATGCTTGCAAGTTGCCAGCGTCAACAGCTGCTTGGAAGGCTGCTTTCGCGTATGGACGTGCCAATGTTGAAAGTTCAGCCATGGTAAACCTCGCTTATAGCTCTTCTGCCAATTTATCAAGAAGCGCATTGTGCTTCTCAACATCAATTGAGGTTTCCAGGATTTTAGAAGCGCCGGCTACTGCTAGTGCTGAAACTCGAGTACGTAGAGTTTCTTTCGCGCGGTTAACTTCTTGATCAATTTCCGCTTGAGCTGCGGCTTTAAGACGCTCACCTTCTTGATTAGCCGTTTCTTTGGCTTCATCAATAATCTGGGTAGCGCGCTTGTTCGCTTGCTCAATGACCTGGGCAGCTTGCTCTTTAGCTTCACGCATTTGAGAAGTGGCTTTTTCTTGAGCCAATTTCAAATCGCGTTCAGCGCGGTTTGCTGCGTCCAAACCATCCGCAATTTTCTTTGCACGTTCTTGCATAGCATTGATCAGCGGAGGCCAAACAAATTTCATGCAGAAGGCAACGAAAACAGCAAAGGCGATGATCTGTCCGATCAGAGTCAAATTAATATTCACGCCTTAGTCCTCTAATTCGTTGTTTTTTAGTTGTATAGTTAACAATTAACCTGCAACAACGAAGATAAGGTACATAGCGATACCAACACCGATCATAGGCACGGCATCAAGTAGACCAGCCATTAGGAAGGTTTTAGTTTGAAGCTGAGGACCTAGTTCAGGTTGACGAGCTGTAGATTCTAAAAGCTTACCGCCAAGAAGAGCAAAGCCGATACCAGTGCCTAGTGCACCAAGACCGATCATGATTGCGGCTGCGATGTAAATCATTTCCATAGTAGTTTCCTATTTAAGGTTAGGGTTAAGGTTAAAATTAACGGTTAAGTTAAAGGGTTAAAAATCGTTTTCATTTCAGCTCAAACATTTAAGGCTTACGCTAAGTAAGCCTTAACGTTATTGCCTAGTGATCTTCGTGAGCCATGCTCATATATACAATTGTCAGCATCATAAAAATGAACGCTTGCAGTGTAATTACTAGGATATGGAATACTGCCCATGCCCACTGTAATGCACCACCGAAAATACCCATTGCTAGACCGGCTGAGAACATTAGCGCGATCAAGATGAATATCATCTCACCTGCATACATATTACCGAATAAACGCAGTGCTAGAGAGATAGGCTTGGCGATCAAACCTAGTACTTCTAGAGTAAAGTTCACTGGAATAAACAGTGCTTGTACAAGCGGATTCTTCGCATTAAATGGGTGTAACGTTAATTCACCCACAAAGCCGCCGATGCCTTTTACTTTAATGCCGTAGAAGATCATTAGGGCAAATACTGATAGCGCAAGGCCTGCAGTGATGTTTGGATCGGTAGACGGTACGATTTTCATGAACGCATGGTGAGGGTCGTTACCCGCAGCGGCCCAAGATAGTTCGAACAACTTAGGTACGATGTCCACAGGAATCAAATCCATAAGGTTCATCATAAATACCCAAGTAAAGATGGTTAAAGAAAGCGGCCCTACAAGAGGATTGCGGCCGTGGAAGCTCTCTTTTACAGTGTTATCCACAAATTCAACAAGGCTTTCTACGAAGTTTTGCATACCAGAAGGTACGCCAGTGGTTACATTTTTAGCCGCACGCCAAAAAATAAACATTAACAAAGCAGCTAGGCCAATTGACCATGCCAAGCTATCTACGTGAAACGCCATGAAACCCATGTCGCCGGCTTCTTGTGCTGTTTGTGCAAGAGTCCAAGAACTCTCAGTCATAACGGTACCATCTGCACGCTCATAACCAGCCGGCAGTTCGCCGTAGGTTAAGTTGGTAAGATGGTGCTTTATGTAGTCGGTAGAGGAAGTACCTGCCATATGCCACACTCTTCTTTTAAAGGTTTATAAATTTGCAATTCTTGATGCGAATACGTTCGTAGCCTGCACAGCAATAAATGCACTGAACAACGCTATAAAATCCACTGGGTTTATCAGCTTAAACGCGGCTGCAAACCCGATTGCAGTTAGCACTATTTTCCATGTACCACCCTGATATAAAGAGCGCAGTACATTATCTATCTGTCGTGCCCCGCTGTATTTGAATGCCTTATGTATAAAGTAGGCATTCGGGACGGCGCATATCATGCCGCCCGCCAAGGCTGAAATAGCAGCCTCTTGGCTGTTCAACATAAACAAGAGGGCGATTAAGCCGCTCAACCCCAGTTGAATCAGGGTGATCCTAAATACAGGAGGGCGCTTTATGCTCATACTCTCGCGCTCTCCAATGGCCAACTGTGCCAATTACCGCTAAATGATTTAGATCAATTACCTAAAAATAGGCGGGCAGAATTATATTGGCTATACCGCTTGGCTTCAACCGACCATTCACTTTATTCGCATTTAAATTGGGCATTTTAAACCCGCTGCCACTTTGTCTTGCACAAAAAACGATCAAAGCGACGGCAGTTT
>NYTP01000154.1 GCA_002683575.1 Bermanella sp. | reverse complement strand
GTGCTCTAAACCGGTTTTTGGAAATGATGGTATTACAGTGCTGGGCATTGGTGCGGCGCACGTCGCCTGTTTTGAATTAGAAAAAAATATTCGCCGCGTGTTTGCTGGCATCAATATCTCACAACTTGACGAGCATAAACTGAACGAATTACACGATATGGTTTTGGCAGAAAAAAATCATCGCAGTGGTGACTTTGAAGAGAATGCCATCGAGTTATTTTGAGAAAAGATAAATAAGAAAAGAAGATTGGTCGGGACAGTAGGATTTGAACCTACGACCCCCAGCACCCCATGCTGGTGCGCTACCAGGCTGCGCTATGCCCCGACACCACTTACCAATGCTGGCAAGTGGTGTGGACTATATACTAAGCTTTTGATTTTGTGAAGGTTTCCCGTTTACAAAAGTGACCTTACACAAGCACAAACAAACTTAGCTTCAGCCATGAAACTTTAAACAAATTGTTTAAACGGTGCATCAACCGGAGTGTCGGCTAAATGATTGGTGAAATTACTCATGACTTTTTGTGATAAGCCCAACACAATTTCCAGCAACTGTTTTTTGCCGTAGCCAACTGCGTAAAATTTATTCACATCTTCATCAGACAACACGCCACGTTGGCGAACCATTGCCAAGGTTGTATCACGTAACACTTCGAGCTTTTCATCCGCCAATGGCGTCTTATTACGCAGCGCATCAATAATGTCTTGATCCACTTTCATAGAGTGAGCAATACCGGTATGGGCTGGTACACAATAGTGACAGTCGTGCTCGATATTAATGGCCTGCCAAACAACCGTTAATTCTTCGGCATTAAAAGACGTTTGTTGAAATAACTCATGGGCTTGCTGGTAGCTGTCTAATAATTGCGGTGACTCCGCCATCACAGCATGCAAGTTAGGCAGCATACCAAACGCCTTTACGGATTTTTCAAGCAACGGTTTAGCCGCGTCTGGTGCGGTTTCGTTTGTGTGTAAAGTAAAATCGGACATGGTGTATCTCCCTTTAAAGAAACTGAACTCAAAATGAGTGTTAACTGGGTTTTAACCCGTGACAGGCAATACAGTATTTGATTTTGAGCGATCGTTCAATTTATTATTGAGCAATCGTTCAAAAGGTCTGTTCCATGGCAAATACCAGTAAATTTAATCGTGGTGATGTTCTACGAAAAGCCAGTGATTTGTTCTGGGGGAAAGGCTTCGCCGGTACCTCCATACGGGATATCCAAGATACGGTAAATATGCGCCCGGGCAGCATTTACGCCACCTTCGGCAGCAAAGAGGGCTTGTTTAAGGAATCCCTGCTCAACTATGCCGGTGCCATGGAGCGTAAGATGGATGCCTATATTGGCAATGCCCATAACCCTATCGTTGGGCTACAACAGTATGTGGAGTACAACATCATCGAAGGTGCAACTTGTCACCCAAGTGGGGTTTGTATGCTGTTTAAAGCCAGTGGAGAGTTCAACGGGCAAAACCCAGCGTTATTTCAATTCAGCCAAACACTGCTTGATGGTTTTGAAAATAAGGTGACACAGATATTTGCTGACGCAAAACAAGCGGGGTTTGTGGCGGAAGATTTTGATGAGGCCAATGCCGGCCAGCAATTTGTGATTCAATTCACTGGCCTGAGAAACTATTTTAATGGTCGTAATACACCCGAACTGGCTAAACAGCTCATCGACAAAATGTTCGTGAACCTTGTCAATGAAACTCACTAAAAGCAGCCACTAATCAAAGCTGACACCAAACAGGTTCAGCTCACTCTTGTATGGAATCTGAGTTGAATCGGGGATTTTAAGAGCAATTAAATCCAGATATGTCTGCATTTTATGGGCGTTTAGATTCTCTTCATTGGGCAGAGCTGAGGCGAATTTTGTCGCCCTCAGCATACTTTTAAAGCCTTCTGTCATGGCGTACTCTTGCCCTTGCAGCAAAATCATTTCTTCCCCCATGTGCCAGTAGATATCAAGGTTTTTAATTTGTAATGGGCTTAACGGGGGGACTAAAGGCACGATGTCTTTTTTAGTGACCACACGCAGCAATGGCAAATGAGAAAATGCACCCGCCCCGCCTACATTGGTGACCTTAGGCTGACCAAACGTAATGATATCCCCTAACTCAAAACCTTGTTTATCTAGGTACATGGCAAGCAGCACTGCCGCCGCGCCACCCAAACTGTGACCGGTGGTGCGAACCGGTTTGGACGGATCTAAAAACTGGGTGACATTATTCATAATACCCTGCGCGGCATGAGCAAACCCTTGGTGAACAAAAATCCCTAAGTTTTCGTCTTGTTTTAAATTAATCTCTAAATCCACCATGGCATTTTGTAAGTTAGCCGTGCCTCTCACAGTAATAAACTGAACGTCCTCATGCAGGCTTAAAAAGTAACTGACTTCCACTCCGTCTAAAACCGCTTGATGAATCAAGTTATGGCCCATGGCGGATAACGGTGGTTGAATATCATCTGCGGTATAGGCAAGGTTAGATAATTGGGCGCTTTGCTCAATAACCTCAAAGCTTGGCGTCGCAAACGCTTGCGTACAGCTCAGTAATATCAATACACATAGATTTTTAATCATAATCAAACGCCAATAAAATAAGAAAACAGTCAATGGTTGGCGGATGATACCAGTGACAGCTAACCTGTCTATGCCATACTGATGTTTTAAAAGGATCACCCATGACCATTTGCATTATCAGCGCCAGTACACGTGAACACGCCGCCTCAAAAAACGTGGCTCAGTATATTAATCATCATTTACAGTCGTTAAACCCCGACGGCCAAACCAGCCTGTTAGATTTACACCAAGCCAATTTGCCTCTGTGGCAAGAAGGCGCAACCGCAGATGCCAAAATTGAGCAACAATTACAACACGCCCAAGGCTTTGTATTTGTGGTACCTGAATGGCATGGCATGGTGCCCCCTGCGTTTAAGAATATCTTTTTTTATTTCAACGCCTGCTTTGCCCATAAACCGGTTTATATTGTGAGCGTTAGTGCTGGAAACGGTGGGCGTTATCCTATTAGTGAGCTGCGTATGAGCAATTATAAAAACAGCTTCATTAACTATATACCGGTGAGCACCATCGTTGATCATGTAAATGACACTATTAATGATCAAGGTGAGTTCATTGCAGAAACGGATTTTATTGCTCAGCGTATTGATGAAGGTTTGCAGTTTTTACTGCAATACACCCAAGCTCTTTCACAGGTGCGCGAAAGTGCCATTTTTAAAGAAGGCCGTTTTAAAAACGGTTTGTAGAGCGCGTTTGATTACCCAACTGTTTGCTGTATTAATCTTTAGAGATGCCGTGGCAATCACGGTATTCTCCGGGTGTCATGCCCGTCCAGCGTTTAAAAGCGCGTTGAAACACACTCTGCTCTGAGAAGCCTAGTATTTGTGAAATGTAACTCATCTTATAATTGGTTTGCAGCAAATAACTAAACGCATATTCTTTTCGCACATCATCCACAATGGATTTAAAATTCGTGCCTTGCAGTTTGAATTTACGTTGTAAGCTGCGCGAGCTCACCCCTAGAAATGAAGCGGCATCCTCTAGGCTTGGCACCTTAGTGGCAAGACTTTCGATGATGTATTGAGTAATGACTTCATTGGCGGCGTTTTTTTGTTTTTTACTGACTAACAAATCGGCATAACCCACCAGTACTTTTAATAAGTCTGGGCTATAACCCATTAGCGGCAAACCCAAAATGGCTTGGTCAAATACAATGCCGTTGTACTGACTATTAAAGGTCACTGGGCAACCGAAAAAATCTTCATATTCATCCAATTTACCTTGCTGTTCATGGGTAAAATGAATTTCTAGAGGGGAAAGTTTCAAGCCGATGACTTTTTTCGCAAACGCCACCCAGCTGGTCACCACTTCTTCGTTTAAGTGATAACTGCATTGATAATGCGGAATCCATTTAAGCGTGCAGCGGGTATCGCTTTTAACAAATTCTAATCTTGAAACATTTCCCACCAAGGACTGATAACGACGTTGCAGTTCTAATGCTTGAGTAATGGACTGACAGCAGTCCACCAAATGGCCCAGCAACCCCCAACGGCCACTGTCTCCCCACATGCCAATGCGAAACCCTAAGTCATTGTAGCCAAGCTGTTTTGCGCCATAGGTTAACAACCCCTCAGACACGGCCACGTCTACCATACGGTCAGGTTCGTCTAACTGCTCACGGGTTAATCCTACACGCTCATATAGGCTGGCAGCCGGTAAACCTTCATGTACCAGAAAAGCAAGATTGGTTCGAATACTGAATGCGGCTACTTGTAACTGCACACGTCACCTGTCATTAAAAATACATAAACATCATAAATGAAAAGTAACAGGAAAGGACTGGCAATAACGCGTCAATCGGGGAACATATAAGGACAAAAACAAGAGGGAAACACAGCCTAGCCCGCTAGGCTATGTAAAAGGAATTAACCTTCAACTGTACCAGTGGCAACAGCTTCTTTTACTTCTTCGGCTTTTTCTTCAGCTGCATCAGCCGCGTCTTCCATTACTTCTTCAGAAGTGGCCATGGCATCTTCAGTGCTTTCTTGTGCTTCTTCAGCTAGCTCTTGTGCAGATTCAACTGCCGCGGCTGCTTGTGCTTCAACCGCTTCAACTGCTGCTTCTGCTTGCTCAGTTACAGCCTCTTCGCCACAAGCCATTAATGATAATGCTGCTACTAAAATTGCTACGTGCTTTAACATGATGTATCCCTTCATTTGATGGTTGCTAGAAAATAGCGAGCTCATACTAAAGCATTTACCAACCGGCCTCTAGCGCTCGATTTTAAAGGCGTGAACCAGTTCCAGATATCCAAAAAATATGCAAAAACTGTCTATGCTTAAGCTAAGTCATTGCATGTTGTGCCATTACTATGAGTCTAACCAAGCGAATATGGATAAGCTTCACACTGGTGATTATGGTGGGGCTGGTATTGTCTTTGATCATTCGCGACAGTGGCGAAAAAGCCGGCATCAAAAGTCGTAACCTGGTGTCGGTTGCTCTACCCAAACTTGACCTTATTAAGCAATTACGCGCCAGTATTACCGAACACGAACGTTTACTGTATGAATACTATGCGAGCACCACGCGCGATGAACTTTGGCCGCAAATACAGCAAACTGAACAAGACCTAGCGACACAGTTAATCGACATTAACAAAGGGTTTGCAGGTCATGTTATGTCACTGCCGAAGCTATATGGTGATATTAAAGCCTTACAGCGTTCATTAGACCGCAACCTGTCATCCCCCAGAACGAACTGGGATCAAGCCCGAGCCGATCTTGCCCTACTGACCCAAGCAGGCAAAGCCGCTGAAGATATACTCGTCACACTGACCCACGAAGTAGAACAACAAGCACAGCAGCAAGCACAGGATACCCAAGCGCAAATAGACACCATTGTGGATCTTGTCATCCTTTATACCTTGATGATTATTTTTATTGCTTTGATCATGGGGTATTTTACGCAAGTGAATATTCGTCGAACCGCCAAACGCAAAGCATTGGCAAAATTCCCTGAACGCAACCCCAACCCTGTGATGAATTTAAATTGGCAAGGACACATACAGTTTGCCAACCCAGCGGCCTATAGGCTATTGGAGAGCACTCACCCTGGTTCAAGTAAACTAACCGACATACTGCCCGATGATTTTCATGACAATTTAAAACGCTGGCAAACCAACCATGAAAGTATTGTGAACTTTGATGCCAAAATCGGACGCTGTCATTGTCAATTCAGTTTGTCCCTACTACAGGATTTAGAAAGCTGTCATTTATACATTGAAGATGTGACCGAACGCAAAGAGGCTCAGGCCCAGTTAGAATTTCAAGCCCTGCATGATACCCACACGGGCCTACCCAACAGACGTAAATTCGAAATAGACCTCAGCGAACAGATTCGCAGAAAACAACCCTGTTCACTTTTATTTTTGAGCATTGATCGTTTTAAATTTATTACATCCAGCCAAGGCTATCATGCGGGTGATGGCATTCTTCTTAACCTCGGTAAACGCCTTAGTCACATTAGCAGCACACTGAGTTGTCAGGTAAAAAGTTATCGCTTAGAAGGTAATACGTTTTGTTTAATGGTGTTGCACCCTGATACCCATGAAGTCAATCATGTGATACGAGACATACAAAACGCTATGGATAACGCCTTGTATGTCAACCAGCATAGTTATTTTTTGAGTCTTAGTATGGGTTATTGCCACTTCCCTCAAGATGGTGACACACCGCAAACATTAATCAGTAATGGTCATGCGGCGCTCAATCATGCACGTGTGCAAGGCAACAACGTAGAAGCGTATAACATGCAATTACATGCCAGTGAGCAAACCTGGTTACCCATCGAGCGCGGTATGCGCCAGGCGTTAGTCAGGGAAGAGTTTGTTATGTTTTATCAAGCCAAGGTAGACGCCATAAACGGCAAGATTACCGGTGCAGAAGCCTTGATACGCTGGTTTAAACCAGACGGTGACATGGTCAGCCCCGCTACGTTTATTCCGGTGGCTGAGCAAACCGGCCTGATCATTCAAATTGGTCACTGGGTCATTGAGCAAGGTTTCGTGCAGGCGCAACACTTTCAACAGCAAGGCCATGATATTCAAGTGGCCATTAATATTTCAGCGCGCCAATTCCAGTACCGACATTTTCTTGAGCAGTTGCAAAATTTATTGAGTAAAACAGGGGTCAATCCCAAGCACATCGAATTAGAAATCACTGAAAGTTTGATCATGGAGAATGCCGAGCACAGCATTGGTATTATGAAGCAACTGAAAAAAATGGGCTTTGCACTGGCCATTGATGACTTTGGCACCGGATATTCATCACTGAGTTACTTAAAACAATTTCCTATTGACTCATTAAAAATTGATCAAGCGTTTGTTCGTAACCTAGAGCACGACGAAGACGATAAAAATATTGTGGCCGCGATCATTGCACTGGCCCAACATCTCAATTTAAAAACCATCGCTGAAGGCGTTGAAACCCATGAACAATGGCAAATACTCAAAGCCATGAAATGCGATTACATTCAAGGGTATTACTTTAGTAAACCCGATCGGGCCGAGCTTTTACTGACATAAAAAAACAGCCTAGTTTTGCAACGAGACTGTTTTAGTTAACTTATTTCAAACGGATTATTGTGCGCTGGTATCCGTTGCGATGGTTTGCTCAGCGGCCGTTTCGCTCGCCGCTTGTTCTGCAACCGGTGTTGCTGTCACGGTTGGCGACACACGCTGCCAAACCTGAGAACGACCCGCAAATGCAAAACCAATGTAACCACGTACGTCTAGTTTTTCACCACCGTCAGTCACTTCAATTTTTGAGCTGTACACACTGCCAGTGGCTGGGTCTAGAATTTCACCATCATCCCACACACCGTCACTTTCGGTTAAACCCCAAATGAACTGCATACCCAGAATAGGCTGATCTTTTTTATCGCCTTCGCATTCGGTGCATTTAGGGTTGGCTTCGTCTGGCTCAATCAATTCAATGATTTTGCCGTTTAATTCGTTGTTTTCAATCCAGATCTGTACAAGGCTCTTGGCTTTGCCAGTTTCATCGTCGATGGTTTTCCATGTGCCTTCAGGAGACATGTTGTCTGCCATAGCAGACTGAGAAATCAAACCAAAGGTAAGTGCAGTAAGAGCGAGAAAGCGTTTCATTATTATTGTCCTGTATTATGGGCCAAACGGGCTGGGCTACTTTATCACAAAGCGCCGCGCCCTAAAGTCGATTTTTGGCCAAGTGATTTAATTATTTGGCCGCCATACGGATGGCACCGTCTAAGCGAATCACTTCACCGTTGAGGTAATCATTTTCGGCCATATGCACCACCAGATTCCCAAACTCTTTAGGGTCACCTAAACGCTTGGGGTATTCCACGCTGTTACCTAAGGCCGTAATCACGTTCTCACCCAGGCTTTCAGCTAATGGGGTACGAAACAATCCAGGTGCAATGGTATTACAGCGAATGCCATGACGGGCCAGCTCACGTGCAATGGGCAATGCCATGCCGGCCACTCCTGCCTTACTGGCAGCATAGGCTGGCTGGCCAATTTGACCGTCAAACGCCGCCACAGAGGCCACATTGATGATCACGCCACGGCCATTGTCATCATTGATCGGCTCACCTTTTGCCATAAAAGCGGCCGCTTTGCTCAACACATTGAAGGTGCCAAACAGATTCACATCCACAATTTTTTTGAAATTAGCCAAAGGCAAAGGGTTGCCTTCACGGTCGATGACTTTCTCTGGTGGGCCGATACCGGCACTGTTTAATACAATGTGCAGCGCATTATATTGTTTGATACATGCTTGAATCCCCGCCTCTACCGAGGCTTCATCGGTGACATTCACCTGTGCAAACATGGCGCTTTCGGTGCCCAGCATTTTCACGGCTTTTTCCGCTAAGGCTTGGTTCATGTCGAAAATACAGACTTTCGACCCTTTGGCCACTAGTGCCTGGCAAGCCGCAAAACCCAAACCCGACGCACCACCTGTGACGATGGCCACTTTATTCAGAAGATCCATATGATTACCCATTATTGTTATTTTAAGCCGCCAGCATACTGCTAAGCGGCACAAGGTAAAATGTGATAATTGCTCAAATTGAGTGGGATTAAACCGCTACTGGCTCAGCCAGTGCATTTAATGTCACGGGCACACCATTCACCGCGGCGTTACCGGATAACGCATCAATCATACGATCATCGGTCAAGTCATTTACACTCACACCCGCGTGGGCATCGGCCACGCTTTGCACGGTGCCTTTGCGGTTGTGCCCCCAACCATGGGGAATGCTCACCACACCGGGCATAATCTCTTCACTGATTTCAGCGGCAATTTCAACTTGGCCCACTCGTGATGTCACTTGCACTAACTGACCTTCACTGATGTTGAGCTTAGCGGCGTGCTCTGGGTGAATTAATAACGTGCAACGCGATTTGCCTTTCACTAAGCGCTGACTATTGTGCATCCACGAATTATTACTGCGCACATGGCGACGACCAATCAACAAGGCATCTTGATCCGCTTGCGCCTGAGTAACCGCATCAAACTTTTGTTTTAAGCGCGGTAAGTCTGCGAAATAAAAATCCATATTTAAATGAATGGTTTTATCTTTATGGCGCAGCGCTTGTGGTAAGCGCGCATGCAGGGGCCCAAGATCAATACCGTGAGGACGCTTTTTCAATTTCGATAAACTTAAACCTGGGTAAGGCCCACGTTTTAACATGGCGTTTAATAAAAAATTGGGGCCCATGACACTGGTCACCTTACGCATAACCTGCTGCATAAACGGCAACTTAGGTTGCAAGCGCTTGGCTAACTCTAAATATATTTGCCAATCATGGCGCGCTTCTTTCGGTTTGTTAAACATGGCCGATGAAAATTTAGCCGTATTGTGAACCGCTAAATTATGAAACGTCACATCATAATGATCACGCTCAATAGGTGACACTGGCGGTAAAATAATATTGGCATGGCGGGTGGTTTCATTTAAATAGAAATCCACACATACCATAAAGTCTAACGACTCAAGGGCCGTATCTAATTGCTGGCCATTGGGCGTACTAAGCACGGCATTACCGGCCACGGTAAACATGGCTTTAATCTGCCCGTCACCTTCGGTGAGTATTTCTTCTGATAAACACGCAACCGGAAATTCCCCATTAAAATCCGGTAGCCCACGCACACGGCTTTGGCGTTTATTAAAATAGCCTGGGCCACTGTTAGCCACAATGTCCGCCGCCGGTGTTGGGAACATCATGCCCCCTTCTTCATCTAGCGAGCCGGTTAATAAGTTAAAGAGCATAATCAAGTATTGGCTTAACAAACCAAATTCTTGCACGCTCACACCCATGCGGCCATACAGTACGGCTTTTTCTGCTTGGCAGAATTCTTCCACCATTTTGGCAATATCACTGGCGGCAATACCGGTTTGCTGTTGCGCGTATTCCAATGAATAATCTTTCACGTACTGCGCAATGTCTTCGTAGCCATGGGCAAGGGATAGCGCATTGGATTGCTTCACCAAGTTGTTCGTGAAAAGATGATTCACCATCGCTAACAGTAAAACCACATCACTGCCTGGCTTAATAAAATGGTGTTCGCCAGCAAGGTCTGCGGTTTCGGTTTTTCGTGGGTCAATGACCACCACTTTGCCACCGCGTTTTTTAATGTCTTTAATTTTTTGGCGCACATTGGCAACGGTCATGATGCTGCCATTAGACGCCAACGGATTTGCACCCATGATCACCATGTGTTGCGTGCGATTAATATCCGGCACCGGAATACGTAACTGGTGACCAAATAAATGCATGCCAACCATGTGGTGTGGCAGTTGATCAATAGAGGTGGCGCTGAAACGGGTGCGGGTTTTTAACGCCGTTAAAATATGACGAATGCTCAACATACCGCCAAGGTTATGAACATTGGGGTTGCCCAAGTAAACCCCTAACGCATTATTACCGTATTGCTTTTGTACCTTAGCAATGCCTGCAGCGGCTTTATCAAATGCATCTTTCCAGGAGATTTTTTGCCAGCCATTCTCTGTTCGCTCCATGGGCGAAGTCAGGCGGTCTGGGTCTTCATAAAGATCTTGCAACGCCACCGCTTTAGGACAAATGTGCCCTTGGCTGAACGGGTCGTGCTCGTCGCCTTTAATGGATAGTATTTTTGTACCCTGATGCTCAACTTTTACGCCACACATGGCTTCGCATAAATTGCAGGTGCGGTAATGAGTACTGGTATCGGATGATGTTTTTATTTTTGTTGTCATGGCTGTCCCCTGTTTGGCTTTACAGTACACAGCTTTAAGGGGATTGAAAACTAGCCCAACTCAATGGAACGATAAATTTCAGACACATCAACAAACAACGCCCAAGTCGACACGAATGATTCATAGTTTTATATTAATTTTGTTAATTAATAGATAAATGTCCATGACTAACCCGCTCAAGGTTGATGGTCACTCAATGGAAAAAGCCGTTAAGGCCCCAGCAATTTCAACACATCTTGTTGGTTCGCATTGCCTTGTGCAAACACACTGATGGCCACCTGCTTTTGAATATCATTTTTCGCGTTTTCAGAACTGGCCTTAGCAAAATCCGTGTCGCGGATTCGACTATTAGCTTCTTGGTTGTTTTGGTTTTTAAGTTCCACAAACTGGGCGGACTGGGTTAAACGATTAGACACCGCTCCCAACTCACTGCGACGATCATTCACCGACTGCAAAGCATTATCAATGGCGTCCAAGTCCAGAGCATTGCCCAGCTCAATCTCTTCGTTAATTAAGGCATCTGCCACATCGGAGCCTTTAAGTTCAATTTGATCACCGGCATTGGCATCCACCTGAAAACCCAAATCTTTATTTTCAAACACGTTTTGGCCATTAAACTGAGTTTGCTCAAAGCGACTATTAATGGATTCCAGGCGCTGATCAATCTCGGATTGAATGGCCGCTTTATCGCTGTCATTCAAAATGCCATTTTGCTGCTGCACGGTTAGCTCACGCACACGCTGTAAATCTTCATTAATGCTGCCCAGCGCGCCATCTTCTACCTGAATACGCGATACGCCCTCCATGGTATTACGAATAGCCACGGTCATGGAGCGGCTTTGGCTATCAAGCCCCGTACTGATGGACAGACCCGCCGCATCGTCTTTTGCGCTATTAATACGCTGGCCACTGCCCAAGCGCTCCAACTGAGTTTGTTGGGATTGCGTGGCTTGGTCTAAGCTACGTGTAGAGGGGGACTGAGAGATTTGCATCGGACCTCCAAATGGTTCAGAACCCAAAACATATGCTCCATGTTAATAGCAAAGGCGCTGCAAGGTAAAAGACCGGTTCGTCACTACCAGCGGCCTAATATCTCTAAAATGGATAAAACGGCCCAATCACACCTTGAATGTGTGGTTTGATCACTCAATTGCGCACTTGAGTCATTTACCTTGTGAATAATGCACCCTATATTCCCTCACATAATAAACAGAGGACAGCTTGATGAGTCAGTACCCACATTTACTTGAGCCATTAGATCTTGGTTTCACCACCCTAAAGAACCGCGTCATCATGGGTTCTATGCACACGGGTCTTGAAGACCGCCCTTGGCACTTCAAACAACTGGCCGAATACTTCGCTGAACGTGCTCGCGGTGGCGTGGCATTGATGGTTACAGGTGGTTTCTCCCCTAACCGTCGTGGCGAACTAGTGGCACTGGGTTCTCGTTTAAACAACGCATTACAAATCCCAATGCACAGAAAAGTGACTAAGGCGGTTCACGAAGCCGGCGGTAAAATCTGCCTGCAACTTTTGCACGCCGGTCGTTACGGTTACAGCCCTTACAGCGTGGCGCCTTCTGCGATTAAATCGCCTATTACACCGTTCAAACCAAAAGCATTGACCACCAAGGCGGTATACAAAACCATTCGTCAGTACGGTAAATCAGCCAAGCTTGCGCAAAAAGCCGGTTATGACGGCGTTGAAATCATGGGCTCTGAAGGTTACTTCATCACTCAGTTTCTAAACCAACGCACCAACCAACGTGATGACGAATTTGGCGGCTCGTACGAAAACCGCATGCGCCTAGCCATAGAAATCGTGCGTGAAACCCGCAAGCAAGTGGGCACGGATTTTATCATCATGTTCCGCCTATCTATGATCGACCTTGTTGAAGGTGGCTCTAGCATGGAAGAAGTGATTCAGTTGGCGCAAGAATTAGAAAAAGCCGGCGTTACCATCATCAACAGTGGTATCGGCTGGCACGAAGCCCGCGTACCGACCATCGTCACCTCAGTACCGCGCGCAGCCTTTGTTGACCCAACTTCAAAAGTAAAAGCGGCGGTGAACATTCCGGTTGTGGCGTCGAACCGCATTAACATGCCAGATACCGCAGAAGAAATTCTCGCCAACGGCCAAGCGGACATGATTTCCATGGCGCGTCCATTCTTAGCCGATAGCGAATGGGTGAACAAAGCCGCTGAAGGTCGCACAGATGAAATCAACACTTGTATCGCCTGTAACCAAGCGTGTTTGGATCATACTTTCCAAAACCAGCGCTCAAGCTGCTTAGTGAACCCACGTGCGTGTCACGAAACCGAGCTACTTTACACCCCAACCCATGCCCCTAAAAAAGTGGCGGTTGTGGGTTCTGGCCCTGC
>NYTP01000153.1 GCA_002683575.1 Bermanella sp. | reverse complement strand
TACAGGCATAAAAAAAGGCCACCGAAGTGACCTTTCTTTTAGCTTTAAATCACAAGTTGATTACTTGTTCTTTTCTGCTTGGCGCTCTTTCTCTTCAGCAATTACTTTCTCGGATACTGATGCTGGGCATGCAGAGTAATGAGAGAATTCCATAGAGAACTGACCACGACCAGAGGTCATAGTACGTAGGTGACCGATGTAGCCGAACATTTCAGATAGAGGTACGTCAGCTTTAATACGTACACCAGAACCTGCTGCTTCTTGGCCAGAGATCATGCCACGACGACGGTTAAGGTCACCGATAACATCACCAACGTGATCTTCAGGAGTAAACACGTCAACCTTCATTACAGGCTCAAGAAGTTGAGCGCCTGCTTTAGGGATAGACTGACGGAATGCACCACGTGCTGCTAATTCGAACGCTACTGCAGAGGAGTCAACCGCGTGGAAGCCACCGTCGAACAATTCGATTTCAACGTCTAGTACTGGGAAGCCAGCTAGAACACCCGTTTCCATCATGCCTTTGAAGCCCTTCTCGATAGCCGGGAAGAATTCTTTAGGTACGTTACCGCCCACAACAGTAGAGCTGAAAGTGAAGCCAGAGTTTTGCTCGCCTGGCTTGATGCGGTAATCGATTTTACCGAATTGACCAGAACCACCAGACTGTTTCTTATGCGTGTAAGTATCTTCAACTTCTTTGGTGATCGTTTCACGGTAAGCAACCTGAGGCTCACCTACAATTAGATCAACACCGAAGGTACGCTTAAGGATGTCTACTTTGATGTCTAAGTGAAGCTCACCCATACCACGAAGAATGGTTTGGCCGCTGTCTTCATCTGTGTGTACAAGGAAAGTAGGATCTTCTGCAACCATTTTACCAATGGCGATACCCATTTTCTCAGCGCCGCCCTTGTCTTTAGGGGTAACAGCGATAGAGATTACTGGCTCAGGGAATACCATGGCTTCAAGTGTACATTCATGCTTAGGATCACAAAGCGTGTGACCTGTTTGAACGTTCTTCATACCTACGATTGCGATGATGTCACCGGCTTGAGCAGAGTCTAGTTCTTTACGCTCATCAGCTTCCATTTCACACATACGACCAACACGTTCTGTTTTACCAGTGAACGAGTTAAGAATGGTGTCGCCTTTATTCAATTTACCAGAGTAAATACGAACGAAGGTTAGAGCGCCGAAACGGTCATCCATGATTTTGAACGCAAGGGCACGGAAAGGCTCATCAACAGAAACGATAGCAGACTCACCCGTTGGCTCACCAAGTTCATCAGTAAGAGGCTGAGGAATAACGTCAGTTGGGCTTGGTAGGTAATCCACAACGGCATCAAGGATAAGTTGAATACCTTTGTTTTTAAATGCAGAACCACAGTAAGTTGGGAAGAATGCTAGTTCACGAGTACCTTTACGGATACAACGCTTGATGTCTTCCATAGAAGGCTCTTCGCCGTCCATGTAGGCCATCATTAGATCGTCGTCTTGTTCAACAGCGGTTTCGATTAGCTGTTCACGGTACATTTCAACATCTTCAACCATGTCGGCAGGGATGTCTTTAATTTCGTAGTTTTCAGGAAGACCTGTGTCATCCCAAACGAAAGCTTGACGAGTCAGTAGGTCAACCACACCAACGAAGTCATCTTCACGGCCGATTGGAAGTACCATTACTAGAGGCTTAGCCGCCAGTACGTTTTCTACTTGGTCAACTACCTTAAGGAAGTCAGCACCGATACGGTCTAGTTTGTTAACGAAGATGATACGAGATACGCCCGACTCATCCGCATAACGCCAGTTAGTTTCTGACTGAGGCTCAACACCACCAGAACCACAGAATACGCCGATGCCGCCATCAAGTACTTTAAGAGAACGATATACTTCAACTGTGAAGTCAACGTGCCCTGGTGTATCGATAACGTTCATGCGGTGATCTTTCCAGAACGTGGTGATCGCAGCAGACTGAATGGTAATACCGCGCTCAGCTTCTTGTTCCATGAAGTCCGTAGTAGATTCACCATCGTGAACCTCACCCGTCTTATGGATTTTACCAGTAAGCTTAAGGATACGTTCGGTAGTGGTAGTCTTGCCCGCATCTACGTGGGCGAAAATACCGATATTTCTGTATTTAGATAGGTCTGACATAACTTGCTCGACATTGCAGGGTAAAAATCGCCGCAGAGTTTAATGGCTTTAGCGACGATATTGAACAAAAAAATAGCAGGATAGGCCTTTAAAGGGCGAAAATTTGCAAATATGCATCAAAAATTCCCCATCCTGCTATCTGTGGGAGAATTTGGGGCGCATGGTAGCATAAATCCCTATGAATAAACGGCCTTTTTAGAGAACTCAGTGTAGCCCAATATGTAAGGATTAGAGGGGGGTTGGCTGGATTATTGTAACCAGAATGTAACACCTTGATCTTCAAGGAAATTTCTCGCGTTTTCCCCTTGCAGCATAGCCAGAGTAGAAAGTAATCCCGCTTCTATACAGGTGTTGGCTGCCACGGTAATTGACAGGGGAGGGTTCTTCACTGGCCAGCCAGTGATTGGGTTCAGAATATGCCCATATCGCACCCCGTTATGAGTGAAATGCTGCATCGCTGTGCCGCTTGTTGTGATGGCCCCTTGTTTGATTTCGATCACCGCAGTGGGTTGTTGCCCGTCCGGGTTTTCAATGCCTGTTCGCCAAGCCTTTTTGTTTGCCCGTGTGCCGCTGACTCTCAGGTCTCCGCCAAAATTAATCAAAAACGGGTAGGGGCAATGCTCTGAGAGTATTTGCCAGCATTTATCCACGGCATATTCTTTGCCGATACCCCCAAAATCCAGTTCCATGCCAGTGGGTAACTGGATAAATGAGCCGCGCCGATGGATTTTATCAAACCCAATAAAAGGCAGTAGTTGTGATACTTGATCCTTATGAGGTAACGATGACATGGTTTTAAATGCCCATACCTTGCGCAGTACACCCGATGTCACATCAAACAAGCCGTCACTTAATTCATAACATTGAGCCGCAAAATCCATCAGAGACAGGGTCTCAGCGTCTAGCTCACACGGCTTATGCTGATTGATGGCGAACATCAGGTTATCTTGGCGATAGCGACTAAACTTGTGCTCAATGCGCCACGCTTCCTGGCTTACTTGCTTAAAGAGCGCTGCACTATCGAATGCCTTAGGAGCCTCAATGATCACTTGGCAGGGGCTGGCCATGGCCTGAAACTGGCATTGGTGTAGTGACGTCTCATCGCTGTATTGAAAACGAATATCAGGCAAGGTTTCTATTCCAAATTAAGTCGTTAATGGATAAAAATTGGCTTTGTGGGCTTATTCACAGTCAAGTGTGTGATTATTCTACACAATAACGTCCATGTGCAATTTGGCCACAATATTAAACAGGTACTTTTACCATGGGACGTTCATTTCATCGACTTGGATTCGGGTTGATAGCCTGCTTGGCCTTATCGGCATGTAGCCCATCCTCACCAGAAGACAAAGCCGGCGACCGGGCGGGTTCTCCACTGTCTTATAGCTTTACGTTGTCTCAGCAAGAGTTTGATGCACTGTCACCTGATGAGCAGTTTATGGTGGCGAATAAAGCCTTGTCTACTATGTATCGTGGTTTACCCGCGGATGAGTTTTTTGATTTAACCCAAGGCTTGGATCAGCCTGTTGTGCAATATGATAATTTTATCAACCGCACGCAAGTGGCGTTGCAAACAAAATTGAAGCCCAGTGAAGAGCTAGCCTTAGAGAAAGATATTTTTGGTATTGAAGATCAGCCTGATACAGAAGAGGTTGATGAATCCATTCCTTCGCGCTTTCGAGATCTGAGAAACAATAGAACAGATCAAATATTTTTAGCCAAAGCACATACCTATCCAATTAGTCATGATCAATTTGTGCATTGGATGAGTTATTTTCTAGCAAACACGATTATGTTTTCTCCCGCTCTTGAGATGGACTCAACGGACAATCAAGATGTACAAAGAGTACTTGTTTATCTGCAGGAATCCTTAGCCTCTGGCAAGGATATTAGAACGGTTATTAGAGGGTGGTTAAATAATTTATCTCGCTGGCGTGTATCGCGCTCTCCTGAAAACCACGCATTAGAAATGTTTGAACTGTATCTGGGCGTGTTTAATGATTCCCCCGAAGAACAGCAAAACACCATTAATGGAGGCATTGCTTGTAACGATCTCTTTTTAACGGATGACGCAGAAGATTATCAGCTGGCACGTGATACGACTCAAGTGGGTGTTAAAGTCCCGTTAAAAGTTTTCGATCAATATATTTACGATTGTGAAGGCTTGTATGGCGTAGTAGCAGGGCACCCTTTATTGATTCCTCGAGTCGTTGAAGTGATTTCAAATTATTTCTTAGACGGCATGTCCTCAGAGAAAAAACGTTCTGTGGTGAATGACGTACTATCGACCGGCCCAGAGACATTTGAGGATGTCTTTTTAGCGGTTATGTTTTCTAAGGTATTTTTGCTAGAAAGTGAACGCCCTAAAACCTTTGAAGAAAATGCCTTTAATTTTCTACATGCCATGCACTGGACACCAAGGTCTTCTGAATTCGGCACACTTGGAAAGCGGGTTTTCAATAATCTATTAAATTCTACAAGTAGCCAGATTGCAGTTGAAAAAATGGGTTGGTCGGCCATGGATTACAAAATTGGTCGCACCCCGTTTTTACCTATGGATGTTTTGAGTTTTGCATCTTATCACCAAGCGATTCGTGAATCGGTTCTTCTTAATAACCGAGCGTTTGACGGTCGAAATTACCCTAAAACAGAGGACTTTACCGAGGCCTTAGAGCCAAGGGAGCCCCCATTTGAGATTGTTGATGGTGGCTTTTATATTGCAGGTACAGAGAACTTAAAGCCAGAACTTGATGCGCTGACTTTGGATGAGTTTATTGATTTTGTCTTTTTGACGGCTATGGGTCGTAAGGCTACTGCGGTAGAGCGTGAAGATCTAAAAGCCATTGGTGAGACACGAGACCACCTTCGATATTATGAAAATGACGATGGCGTCGAAGTCTTGTCTTTGAGAAGAGGTAATGGTGGCGACGATGAATTATATGAATACTGGACAGATGACTTTGCCGAAATAATGTTGGATTACATGTCCCGTTTACCTGAATTTTATTATTACCGAGCGGTGCAGTAGGAGAATGACCATGAAAAGACGTGACTTTTTAAAAATGGCTTCTGCTCTGCCTGTTGGTTTGAGCATGGCAGGTTTAGCGCAAAAAGCGTATGCAGCAAGCCCGGCTTATTCCAATGTTACTGTTCCGGCAGCGCCAGCAGTTATGCCGCAAGTGATTAATATTTTCATGTATGGCGGCGCATCGGAATTGGCGGGTAATTTGTCGAATATAGTCGATATTAATATGAATTCCGTAAATGACTATACGGCAGACAATGCGTTCCGCTCCACTTTCTTACAGGCGGCAACCGATAATGATCCTAATAATCGGAATCGTTTTCAAGATGGCCAGATTACCGCTAATAACCTATGGAAAGAAGCAGGCGGTACGCACATGGAAGATATGCTGTCTGCTGGAGATATGACTCTTTACCGTACCTTGAACAAGGAGGTAAGCCCAACTCGTTCTCACCGTGAAAGTATATTTATGTCTCATAAAGGGACAATAGATATAGAGAATTCGCCAGGTATTGGTTCGCGTTTAGCACTCATGTTGTTGCAACATAAATCATCTTACACTACTGCGTTGTTATCAAACGGTCAGGCTGTAGGTGATATTGAGCAACTAACACTGCCTTTCGTCTCGTTTGAAGGGGATACGCAAACTTATGCACTAGACCCTGAAAACACGATTCCTCTTCAGCTTCGTGGCTTAACAATGGATAGTAGTTTCAATAATCCATATACAAGAGGAAGCACAGGCTCTTCTGAGGCGGATATTGAAGCTATGGTTACAGCTCGTAAATCATTGTTGGAGTCTGATCGCTCAAAATTCTCCGGTGCTTGGGATGGTTTTGACAAGCGTGAAGAGTTGGAATCTAAAATGACCGATTTAGATGCTCTATTGGATGACACGACGGGGAGTGCCGCTTCTCTAGGTATTACTTATCCGGATAGCTCGTTCGGCCGTCAGCTTGAAGCAGCTGTAACGCTGGCTATCCATAATCCTGAAACCCTGTATATGGCAGTGGGTACGCCGGGTCTCGGTGGTTGGGATGATCACAATAACGGTATTGACCGTTATGCGAACCGCATGAATGGTTTGATGGAGGCCATAAAGTCTGCAATGGCCCATATTAATGCTTCAAATGGAGTGACAACCATTGGCGGCCAGACTCGAACTCGAACCGATAATATTGTGATTAATGTGTTTGGTGATTTTGGTCGCTTAGTGAACTTAAATGGCTCAGGTGGTTGGGATCACGCCAATAATCAAAATCTTTATACCTTTGGTGGTGCGGGTGTGCGCCCTGCCAATGAGGCTGCAGTTATGGGGCAGGTTATTGGTACGACACACCGCGAAGGACGTACCAAAACCAATAACCAATACACGGTGCCAGATTCAGATAGCTTGAAGTGGGAGCCAATGGCGGTTGCCTCCTCGATCTATCAATACTTTGGTGCGACAAACTCACCAATCTTAACCGCTGATCCGCTTAATTTGGATGGGTTTGAAACCTTTGCAGATAAATTACCTTCAATTTAATAAGCGCTGGTGGTTAGCCAATAAAAAGGCCCTTCAGGTTATAAGTCTGAAGGGCCTTTTTAGTTTTGATAATTGAAGGTGTTAATCAAAACCCTTTCCTAAGTCCACGGTTAGAAACAGTGTCCCATCATCTCCCACAACGGCACTTCCGTACTGGCGATGAATGTAGGCTAATCTGAAGTCGATTGAACCTGTTGCACTGGTTTTATACTGGTATTTCAAGCCCGCTGTGACGCTAAGCATGTCAGCCAATCGAGGGTCAGAAGAAGCATACTCGGGAAGGTTATCCAGCACTCCATCATCACTAACAATGGTTCGTTGATAAAAGTTAGCAGCCTGTTGGTAGTAGATGCGGCCAAATGGCTTAAATAAGTGCCTTATTCGCACATCAAAGCTGTAACCCATTTCGACCGTGTGTGAGTTTACGTCCCAGCTGTCGGTGTGGTAGCGGTAACTGAAATCTAAATGGTCGTCACCACCAGGTATTTCATGAACAATCTTGCTGTAAAGCACATATCGTTCACGCTCATCGGGGCGTTTTTCAAATAATGTTGTGAATTCAGCGTCATCTGCGTCGGCTACACTGATGACCTTATAAGGGTCGGTATGATAACCAAGCGAACGGCTGTGTGTGATGTTCACCATCGCGGCAGTACGTCGATTGATGATCTTGCTTAAACCAAATAAAACATCATAGGTGTTTTTATCGCCTTTACCGTAGTAAATGGCATCACTGAGTTCTGAAAGAGGAGCAGGGGTTTGTTCGTTGCTTTGGCTGACTTTATCAACTGAGCCGCCAATGGCTGCGGTAAACGTATAGGCTCTATCCTCTGTATCCTTTTCAATGCCTAGGCCACCGCCAATAGCCGTGTAGTCACCTTCCACTGATACGTAGGCACTGACATCTGAACGAACAAGTCGTTGCCACTCATGTCCCCAGCTAGCATCAACAGCTAAGCGAGTGTCATCAAAAGATGAGGTTGCACCACCACCACCGACAGTTCCAGCTCCCCCCCCGGATACACCGGTGACAGCAACAGAGCTATCCGGTAATGCACCAGTGGGAGTTGAACCGGTTAAGGTATCGAACACTAGACCAAGGCTCACGGTATCTTTATCACTTAGGTTGCCACTGATCATGGCCATATAAGTATCAACTGTGATTTTGTCTGGCTCGCTGTAGTAGAGATAGCCCACATCGACTGTCCAGCTGTTATATAAGCTAGCATCAGTGCTCTCGGCAGCATCAGCAGCCTGGTGTCCAAGGAGTGCGCCGGCAGCGAGCGTCAATTGTTGTTTTAATGTCTTAGTTACAGCCACAACCACCGCCTCCTACGCCTTTGCCACCTGTGGAACCTTCCTTTGAAAAGTAAATGTGTTCGTCGACGTATTCATCAATCGGGTCCCCTTTCAGGGACATCTGCTTTTTAGCAAGAATACCTTTTTGCCAAGGTTTTACGTCTTCGGGAGTGAACATAGGCTCGAGAATGCTACAACCCGTTAAGCAGGTTATGCAGAATATAAGATAAACAAAGGTGCGCATGTGGAGCTCTCATATTGTGTGCACAGACTATAGCAGGTGAAAAATGGCCAAAATATGGATTGGGTATCAAAACTGCAACTTTGCTGTTTTTTTAAAGGGCAGGTTGTACCTAAAAGTCTATGTCTCTTGTATAGATAGTAAACAAGGTTGATTGGCATTGCGGGCCTTGGCACAAAAACCGCTGGTTTCCTGCTGTACAGAAGCTGAGCTTTTTTGGTGCGTATTAGGTGGAGGCGGCTATTGGCGGGCGCTACAGAGGCGCTGCCGAATGGGGATAAAAAGCTTGATCAAATAATCATCACACCGCTTTACAGCCCCCGAAATAACTGGGCTTTAAGGGTTGGTTATTTCTTGACACCTTGACTATACGCGATTACAATTCGCGTCCCTTTAAATAGGGGTAAGCGGATTTATGTTTCATTATCGGAGTTCTTGGTTATGCAAAACCAGAAAATTCGTATTCGGCTGAAGGCCTTTGACCATCGCCTGATAGACCAGTCTACGCAAGAAATCGTCGAGACGGCTAAGCGTACTGGCGCACAGGTTCGTGGTCCTATACCGCTGCCCACACGTAAAGAGCGTTTAACTATATTGGTTTCACCGCACGTCAACAAAGACGCGCGCGATCAATATGAGATTCGTACACACAAGCGCATGCTCGACATCGTTGAGCCTACTGAGAAAACAGTAGACGCGCTTATGAAATTGGATCTTGCTGCGGGTGTTGAAGTTCAAATTAGCCTAGGTTAATTCGAAAAAAACTTTAATAAACGAAGCTAGAACTTTTTTCTAGTGTAACGCTTTTTGGGCGGCCATAGTGGGTATTCAGCCCCGTACACAAGAGGTATTAAAATGGCACTTGGATTAGTAGGTAAAAAAGCGGGTATGACTCGCGTATTTACTGAAGACGGCGCATCTGTACCAGTTACTGTAATCGAAGTTACACCTAACCGTGTATCTCAGGTTAAAACCACAGAAACTGACGGCTACAACGCTGTGCAAGTTACTGCAGGTAGCAAGAAGGCATCTCGTGTGTCTAAAGCTTCTGCTGGTCACTTTGCTAAAGCAAATGTAACTGCGGGTGACGCATTGTTAGAATTTCGTACTGAAGAAGTAGCGGAATTAAATGTTGGTGATGAGTTAACAGTTACTCGCTTTGAAGCGGGTCAAATTGTTGATGTAACAGGCCAATCTAAAGGTAAAGGTTTCCAAGGTGGTGTTAAGCGCTGGAATTTCTCCATGCAAGACGCGACTCACGGTAACTCTCTTTCTCACCGTGCACCTGGTTCTATCGGCCAATGTCAAACACCTGGTCGTGTTTGGAAAGGCAAAAAGATGGCAGGCCACATGGGCGCAGAGCGCGTAACAACTCAAAACCTTGAGATTGTTCGTGTAGACGCGGAAAGCAACTTAATTCTGGTTAAAGGCGCGCTTCCAGGTGCGACTGGTGGTCAATTGATCATTAAACCAGCGATTAAAGCTCGCGGATAAGGGGAGTAACAATGGATATCAATGTTCAAGGTGGTTCCACTGTTACAGTTTCTGATGCTGCTTTTGCTCGTGATTACAACGAGTCTCTAGTTCATCAGTTGGTAACAGCGTACCTAGCTGGCGCACGTCAAGGTTCTAAAGCACAAAAGAGCCGTTCTGATGTGAGCGGTGGTGGTGCTAAACCATGGCGTCAAAAAGGTACTGGCCGCGCGCGTGCTGGTACTTCTCGTAGTCCAATCTGGCGTTCAGGTGGTGTAACATTTGCCGCTCGTCCACGTGACTATGATCAAAAACTAAACAAAAAGATGTATCGCGCAGCGATGCAGGCTATTTGGTCTGAGCTTGTTCGTCAGGATCGTTTAGTAGTAGTTGATAGCTTTGATGTGGAAGACCACAAAACTAAAGCATTCACAGCTAAACTTGCTGGCCTGGATCTAGACAAAGTTCTTATTGTTGATGCTGAAATTAGCAAGAACTTGTACCTAGCTTCTCGTAACGTGCCACACGTTGCTGTTGCAGAAGCAGATGGTGTTGATCCAGTAAGTCTGGTTTCTTTCGAAAAAGTACTGGTAACTGTATCAGCGCTTAAGAAAGTAGAGGAGATGTTAGGATGAACCAAGAGCGTATCTATAAAGTTCTACTTGGACCTCACATTTCTGAGAAAGCAACAGTTGTAGCGGATAGAGACGGCCAGTTCGTTTTCCGTGTAGCACCTGATGCAACCAAGCCAGAAATCAAAGCGGCTGTTGAGCAATTGTTCGAAGTTAAAGTTCGTAACGTACAAGTGCTTAACATTAAAGGTAAAACCAAGCGTACAGCGCGTGGTGTTGGCAAGCGTAACGATGTGCGTAAAGCATATGTTCGTCTAGCCGATGGCCATGACATTGACTTCGCTGACGTCGAGTAATAGGAGTAGTTAAGATGGCATTAGTAAAAACCAAGCCAACTTCTGCCGGACGCCGTCACGTTGTTAAGGTTGTTAACGCAGATCTTCACAAAGGTCGTCCGCACTCTGCATTGACAGAGAAGCAGGGTAAATCTGGTGGTCGTAACAACAACGGCCGCATTACGAGCCGTCACGTTGGTGGTGGTCATAAGCAGCTTTACCGTATTGTTGACTTCAAGCGTAACAAAGATGGTATCCCAGCCAAGGTTGAGCGTCTGGAATATGATCCAAACCGTAGTGCAAACATCGCACTGGTTTGTTATGCCGATGGTGAACGTCGTTATATTTTGGCCCCTAAAGGCCTAAACGCAGGTGATCAGATTATTTCTGGTGAAACTGCGCCTATCAAAGTAGGTAGCACTATGGCAGTGCGCAACATGCCTCTTGGTAGCGTAATTCACAACATCGAACTGAAACCAGGTAAAGGCGGCCAAATGGCTCGTTCTGCCGGTACTTCAGCTCAGCTGATCGCTAAAGAAGGTCCATACGTTACTCTACGTCTTCGCTCTGGTGAAATGCGTAAGATACTTGCTGATTGTCGCGCTACTTTAGGCGAAGTAAGTAACTCTGAGCACAGCCTACGTCAACTAGGTAAAGCTGGTGCTAAGCGCTGGCGTGGTGTTCGCCCAACTGTCCGTGGTGTAGCGATGAACCCGGTTGATCACCCACACGGTGGTGGTGAAGGTCGTACTTCTGGTGGCCGTCATCCTGTAACACCTTGGGGCGTTCCAACTAAGGGTTATAAAACTCGTAAGAATAAGCGTACAGACAATATGATTGTCCGTCGTCGTTCTAAATAACGGATAGGGTGAATTAGATGCCACGTTCATTGAAAAAAGGTCCTTTCGTTGATCATCACTTGATGGCGAAAGTTGAGACCGCTCTAGAAAAAGGTGACCGCAAGCCAATTAAAACTTGGTCTCGCCGTTCTACTATTTTCCCTGAGTTTGTTGGATTGACCATCGCTGTACACAACGGACGTCAACACGTTCCTGTGCTAGTAAGCGAAGAAATGGTAGGTCACAAGTTAGGCGAATTCGCCGCGACTCGTACCTATAAAGGTCATGTTGCAGATAAAAAGGCCAAGAGGTAATTGAGATGGAAACAGTCGCTAAATTAAAAAGCGCTCGTTTGTCTGCTCAGAAAGGCCGTTTGGTCGCCGATCAAATTCGCGGCAAATCTGTAGCAGAAGCTTTAAACATTCTATCTTTCAGCCCTAAAAAGGGTGCAGAGTTAATCAAGAAAGTTCTTGAGTCTGCAATTGCCAACGCTGAGCACAATGATGGTGCTGACGTTGACGAGCTGAAAGTTTCAACAATCTTTGTTGACGAAGCTATGACCATGAAACGTATTCGCCCTCGTGCGAAGGGACGCGCAGATCGCATCCTAAAACGTACATGTCATATCACCGTTAAGGTAGCAGAGGTCTAGGTCATGGGTCAGAAAGTACATCCAACAGGTATACGCCTGGGCATTACCAAAGATCACAACTCTGTTTGGTATGCAGGCAAAGATAAGTACGCAGATCAGTTGCTAACTGATATTCAAGTTCGCTCTACTATTGAGAAGCGTCTTGAAAAAGCATCAGTAAGCAAAGTGGTAATTGAGCGTCCAGCTCAAACTGCGAAAATCACCATTCACACTGCCCGTCCAGGTATCGTGATTGGTAAAAAAGGTGAAGATGTTGATCGTCTACGTCAAGACGTAGCGGCAATGATGGGCGTGCCCGTTCACCTAAACATCGAAGAAATTCGCAAGCCGGATTTAGATGCAAAACTAGTTGGTCAGTCAGTGGCTAGCCAGCTTGAGCGTCGCGTGATGTTCCGTCGTGCCATGAAGCGTGCAGTACAAAACGCTATGCGCGGTGGTGCTGAAGGTATCAAGATCCAGGTTAGTGGTCGTTTAGGCGGTGCAGAGATTGCACGCTCTGAGTGGTATCGTGAAGGTCGTGTACCTTTGCATACACTACGTGCCGACATCGATTACTCGACTTATGAAGCTCACACAACTTATGGTGTTATCGGCATCAAAGTTTGGATCTTCAAAGGCGAAATCCTAGGTGGTATCGATGAAGTTCGTGCCCGCGCTAAAAGTGGCGGTGCTAAAAAGCAACGCCAAGCGAAGTAAGGGGAGCGTAGACGATGTTACAACCTAAACGCACAAAATTCCGTAAAATGATGAAAGGCCGCAACCGCGGTCTTGCGAAAGGATCAAAAGTTAGCTTTGGCGAATATGGCCTTAAAGCTACTGGTCGTGGTCGCATCACTGCTCGTCAAATCGAAGCGGCTCGTCGTGCGATGAACCGTAAGATTAAACGTGGTGGTAAAATCTGGATTCGTATCTTCCCAGACAAGCCGATTACCAGCAAACCTCTTGAGGTTCGTCAGGGTAAAGGTAAGGGTAACGTTGAATACTGGGTATGCCAGATTCAGCCAGGTCGTGTCCTTTATGAGATGGAAGGTGTTAGTGAAGAGCTAGCGCGTGAAGCATTCACACTTGCTGCTGCCAAACTACCCGTTTCAACTACATTTGTTACGCGGACGGTGATGTGATGAAAGCACAAGATTTACGTGAAAAATCTGCCGACGAACTCAACGTTGAGTTAAAAGGCTTGTTAGCGGACCAATTTAAATACCGCATGCAAAAGGCGACTGGCCAACTAGGTCAAACCCATTTGCTAAAAGAAGTGCGTCGCGATATCGCGCGCGTTAAAACCATCATCAACCAGAAAGCAGGTGAATGATTATGGCTGAAGCGAATGTACGTACTCTTACCGGTAAGGTCGTTAGCGACAAAATGGACAAAACCATTACTGTAATGATTGAGCGTCGCGTTAAGCACCCAATCTACGGTAAGTTTGTTAAACGCTCCACTAAGCTGCACGCGCATGACGAGCAGAACGAATGCCAAATTGGCGATACCGTTTCTGTCCGTGAATGTCGTCCGCTATCAAAATCCAAAACTTGGATGTTGGTAAGCGTCGACGAACGTGCAACCAAGGTGTAGGCCCAGAGAAGATAATTGGAGCTATAGACCATGATTCAGACACAAACAATGCTAGATGTTGCTGATAACAGCGGCGCAAAGCGCGTAATGTGTATTAAAGTACTGGGCGGATCGCATCGTCGTTACGCGCGTGTGGGTGATCTTATTAAAGTTACTGTTAAGGAAGCAATTCCTCGCGGTAAAGTTAAAAAAGGTCAAGTGTTAGATGCTGTTGTTGTTCGCACTAAAGCGGGCGTACGTCGTCAAGATGGATCTTTGATCCGTTTCGATGGTAACGCTGCAGTTTTATTGAACGCCAGCCAAGCACCAATCGGTACTCGTATATTCGGGCCAGTGACTCGCGAGCTTCGTACTGAAAAGTACATGAAGATCGTATCACTTGCTCCTGAAGTACTGTAGGAGGCGTGTTATGAAAAAGATTCGTCGTGAAGATGAAGTTGTTGTAATCGCCGGTAAAGACAAGGGCAAGCGCGGTAAAGTTAACCGCGTTCTTCCTAACGGTCGTTTGATCGTTGCCGGTGTTAACATGATTAAGAAACACCAAAAGCCAAATCCATACTTGGGTCAACCAGGTGGCATCGTTGAAAAAGAAGCTGGCATTCAAGCTTCTAACGTAGCTATCTTTAACCCTAAGTCTGGCAAAGCAGATCGTGTTGGTTTCTCAGTGCTTGAAGACGGACAAAAAGTTCGTGTATTCAAGTCCACTGGCGAACAAGTTGACGCATAAGGGTGCCACAATGTCTCGTTTAAAAGATTTATACAAAAGCGAAGTGGTAGCCAAGCTGCAAGAAGAATTTGGCTACAAAAATATCATGGAAGTGCCAAAAGTAACCAAAATCACCCTAAACATGGGTGTTGGTGAAGGCATCGGTGATAAGAAACAAGTTGACGCTGCTGTAGCGGACTTAGAACAACTATCTGGTCAAAAAGTAGTTGTAACTAAGGCTCGTAAATCAGTAGCCGGCTTTAAAGTTCGTGAAGGCTGGCCAATCGGCTGTAAAGTGACTCTACGTGCAGACCGCATGTGGGAGTTCATGGATCGCTTGGTTGACATCGCCCTTCCGCGTGTACGTGACTTCCGTGGCTTGAACGGTAAATCGTTCGATGGCCGTGGTAACTACAGCATGGGTGTTAAAGAGCAGATCATTTTCCCTGAAATCGAATACGATAAAGTGGATAAAGTTCGTGGTCTCGACATCACTGTGACCACTACTGCGCGTACCAACGACGAAGGCCGTGCTTTACTTCGTGCACTGAACTTCCCGTTCCGTAACTAAGGAGTAGACTATGGCTAAGATTTCGATGAAACAGCGCGAGCTGAAGCGCGAAAAACTAGTGGCTAAGTACGCTGAAAAGCGTGAAGCGTTAGTAGCAATTATCAAGAACCATGAATCTTCTGAAGAAGATGTATGGAATGCGCAAATGGCGCTACAGAAATTGCCACGTGACTCTTCAAAGAGCCGCTTACAAAACCGTTGTCAAATGACGGGCCGCCCACATGGCGTGTACCGTAAATTCAAGCTTTCTCGTATTATGATTCGCGAGCAAGGCATGATGGGCAACATCCCAGGTCTTAAAAAGGCCAGTTGGTAAGCATTTCCCTTTGATCTCCAGCTCTTGGGTTGGAGATTAAGGGTCGCTGCACAACAGAGAGGTTAAAGCATGAGTATGCAAGATACTTTGGCGGATATGATTACTCGTATTCGCAATGCGCAGGGCGCTGGTAAAGCCACTGTTGCAATGCCTTCTTCCAAAGTGAAGGCGTCTGTAGCTGAAGTTCTAAAGAGCGAAGGTTACATTGCAGATTTTAAGGTTGACGGAGACGTTAAACCGGTATTAAACATCGACCTTAAGTATTACGAAGGTAAGCCTGTAATTGAGAGCATTAAACGTGTTTCTCGTCCAGGTCTTCGTACTTACAAGGCGACAACTGAACTGCCTAAAGTAGAAGCGGGCCTTGGCATCGCAATTATTTCTACTTCTAAAGGCATCATGACCGATCGTGCTGCCCGTGCCGCTGGTATCGGTGGTGAAGTGATCTGTACGGTATTCTAAGGGGAGTTTGAGATGTCTCGAGTAGCAAAAGCTCCTGTTACCTTACCAGCTGGCGTAGAAGTGAAAGTTTCTGACGCACAGATCACTGTAAAAGGTAAGCAAGGATCGTTAGATTTAGATCTGCATTCTTCTGTTGCTATTAAGCAAGAAGAAAACGTATTAACTTTTGCACCAGCTGATGGTGGTAAAAAGTCTAATGCATTAGCAGGTACATTCCGTTCATTGGTCAACAATATGGTGACTGGTGTTAGTCAGGGTTTTGAAAAGAAACTTATTTTGCAAGGTGTTGGTTACCGTGCAAAAGCGACAGGTTCAACCTTGAATCTAACGCTAGGTTTTTCTCACCCTGTTGATTATGAGCTTCCAGAAGGCGTAACTGCTGAAACTCCTACTCAAACTGAGATTGTTATCAAAGGTTTGGATAAACAAAAAGTAGGTCAAGTTGCAGCGGAAATTCGCGGTTACCGTCCACCAGAGCCTTATAAAGGTAAAGGTGTTCGTTATGCTGACGAAAATGTACGTCGTAAAGAAGCCAAGAAGAAATAGGGTTTAGATCATGAACGAGAAGAAAATAGCGCGTATTCGTCGTGCTCGCCGTTCTCGCATCAAGATGCGCGAACTAGGTGTGACCCGTCTGTGTGTGAACCGTACTCCACGTCATATTTACGCTCAGATTATTTCGTCCAATGGTGCCGAAGTTTTAGCAACCGCTTCTACTGTAGAGAAAGATCTACGTGAAGGTAAAACCGGTAATGCTGAAGCCGCAGCAAAAGTAGGCCAGCTTATTGCTGAGCGTGCGATTGCTAAAGGCATCAAAAAGGTAGCTTTTGATCGCTCTGGTTTTAAATACCACGGTCGTCTAAAAGCTTTAGCTGATGCGGCCCGTGAAGGCGGCTTGGAATTCTAAGGGGCGGAAACATGGCAAATGAACGTGTAGAACGCAATGGCGAAGGTGATCTCCAGGAAAAACTGGTCCAGGTCAACCGCGTTGCAAAAGTAGTAAAAGGTGGCCGTATCTTCGGTTTCACTGCGTTAACCGTAGTGGGCGATGGTAAAGGCAAAGTAGGTTTCGGTCGTGGTAAAGCGCGCGAAGTTCCAACTGCAATTCAAAAGGCAATGGAACAAGCTAAGCGCAACATGATCACTGTACAGCTTGATGGCGACACGTTGCAGTACCCAGTAAAAGCCCGTCACGGTGCTTCTAAGGTGTACATGCAGCCTGCATCTCAAGGTACTGGTATTATTGCCGGTGGCGCCATGCGTGCCGTACTTGAAATCGTAGGTGTACATAACGTGTTAGCGAAGTGCTACGGCTCAACCAATCCGGTGAACGTTGTACGTGCTACTGTGAATGGTCTTCGTGAAATGCGTAGTCCTGAACAGGTAGCTGCCAAGCGCGGTAAATCTGTAGAAGAAATTCTGGGGTAATCCGACATGGCAAAAGTTAAAGTAACACAAACTCGCAGTACTATTGGCAAGCTACCTAAGCACATCGCTACGATGAAAGGCTTAGGACTTCGCCGTATTGGTCACACAGTAGAACTTGAAGATACTGACGCAGTGCGCGGCATGATCAACAAGGTTTACTACATGGTGAAAGTGGAGGCAGAGTAATATGAAACTTAATACTCTTAGCCCAGCACCAGGTTCTCGTCCTTCTAGCAAGCGTGTTGGCCGTGGTATCGGTAGCGGCTTAGGAAAGACTGGCGGACGTGGTCATAAAGGTCAGAAATCTCGTTCAGGCGGCCGCGTGAAGCCTGGTTTCGAGGGTGGTCAGATGCCTTTACAGCGTCGTCTACCAAAATTTGGTTTTACTTCACGTCAAGCTCAGTATGTTGCTGAAATTCGTCTTAACGAATTAGCGGCTGCTGGTGTAGACGTAGTAGACCTAGACGCATTGAAAAAAGCCGATATCATCGGTGATAAAATCAAGCGTGCACGTGTGATTCTATCTGGCGAAATCAATAAAGCTGTTACCGTTAAAGGTCTGAAAGTGACCAAAGGTGCACAAGCTGCAATTGAAGCCGCTGGCGGTAAAATCGAAGAATAAGGACCATTTTAGATGGCTAAGCAAGGCTCACTACCAACAGGTATGGCACCGCAAGGACTCGGCGAACTTTGGTCTCGTATCAAATTCGTTATCATTGCGATTGTCGTATACCGTATCGGCGCTCATATTCCGGTACCCGGTATCAATCCTGATCGTCTAGCAGCGTTATTCGAACAGAACCAAGGCACCATTTTGAGCATGTTTAACATGTTCTCTGGTGGTGCATTGGAACGTATGTCGATTTTCGCGTTAGGTATCATGCCGTATATTTCTGCATCGATTATCATGCAGCTATTAACGGCGGTGAGCCCGCATCTTGAAGCCCTCAAAAAAGAGGGTGAAGCTGGTCGTCGTAAAATCAGTCAATATACTCGCTACGGCACTGTGCTGTTGGCGCTAGTCCAAGGCTTCGGTGTATCCGCAGGCTTGGCTAGTCAAGGTATATCATTTGACGCTTCACCACTTTATTACTTAACAGCCGTCTCATCATTTGTATGTGGTGCTGTTTTCCTAATGTGGTTGGGCGAACAAGTGACTGAGCGTGGTATCGGTAACGGTATCTCGCTCCTGATTTTTGCCGGTATTGTTGCAGGCTTGCCTGGTGCCATCGGTCAATCTTTTGAATCTGCTCGTCAGGGTGATACTAACATCGCATTGTTGTTAGCCATTGCCGTACTTGCAGTATTGATTGTTGCGTTTGTTGTGTTCGTAGAACGTGGACAACGTCGTATTGCAATCAATTACGCTAAGCGTCAGCAAGGTCGCAAAGTTTTTGCGGCTCAAAGCAGTCACTTACCACTTAAAATCAACATGGCAGGTGTTATTCCACCTATCTTCGCATCATCTATTCTATTGTTTCCGGCTTCCATCGGTCAGTGGTTTGGACGTACAGAAGGTATGGAATGGTTACAAGATGTGTCTTTGGCCCTTGGGCCGAGCCAACCTTTATACCTAATTCTGTTTTCTCTAGCGGTTATTTTCTTCTGCTACTTCTATACAGCCTTGATGTTTAACAGCAAGGATATATCGGAGAACTTGAAGAAATCTGGGGCATTTATCCCAGGTATCCGTCCGGGACTACAAACCGCCCAATATGTTGATGGTGTGCTAGGTCGATTAACTTTATTTGGCGCTTTATACATAACTGCTGTATCATTGCTCCCCCAATTCTTGGTGGTAGCGGCCGACGTGCCCTTCTACTTCGGTGGTACCTCACTATTAATCGTAGTGGTGGTTGTCATGGACTTTATGTCACAAGTGCAATCTCATCTGATGTCTCATCAGTATGAAAGCCTTATGAAGAAGTCAAACTTGAAAGGTATTGGCGGCGGTTTGGTACGCTAATCAGAGTCTCTGGAGACTTTCAATGAAAGTACGCGCTTCAGTGAAGAAGATTTGCCGTGAATGTAAAATCATTCGTCGTAACGGCAGTGTGCGTGTGATCTGTACAGATCCTAAGCACAAACAACGTCAAGGCTAATCCCCGCCGACGTTGTAACAGGGGGATGGGCTTAATCGGCCAGAGTTTGCGCTCTGGTCGAGGATTCTTTATTGTGCCTATCCAGATAAAAGCATCAACACGCTAATGGCGTGATGGGGTGATAAATGGCTCGTATAGCCGGTGTAAACATTCCTGACAACAAACACGCGGTCATTTCTTTGACCTACGTGTTCGGTGTTGGCTTGCCTACTGCTCAGCAAATTTGTAAAGCAGTTGGTATTGAAGAATCAACTAAAATTGCTGATCTTTCTGACGAAAAGTTAGATGAGATCCGTACTGAAGTTGGCAAGTATACTGTTGAAGGTGATCTTCGCCGTGAAACGTCCATGAGCATCAAGCGATTGATGGATCTGGGTTGTTTCCGTGGCATCCGTCACCGCCGCAGTTTGCCTCTACGTGGACAGCGCACTAAAACAAATGCGCGTACCCGTAAAGGCCCACGCAAGCCAATTAAGCGTTAATAGGGCAGGGTTGATTTATGGCAAAGCCACAGCGTAACGTTAAGAAAAAAATTAAAAAGTCCGTCGTAGACGGCGTGGCGCACATACATGCGTCATTCAATAACACTATCGTAACTATTACTGACCGTCAGGGTAACGCTCTTTCTTGGGCAACTGCCGGTGGTTCTGGTTTCCGTGGTTCTCGTAAGAGTACCCCTTTCGCTGCACAGGTTGCTGCGGAACGCGCTGGTGAAGCCGCAAAAGAGTATGGTTTGAAAAACTTAGACGTGGAAGTTAAAGGTCCAGGTCCAGGTCGTGAATCAGCTGTTCGTGCATTAAATGCATGCGGTTACAAGATTGGCAACATTACCGATGTGACACCTATACCTCACAACGGTTGCCGTCCACCTAAAAAACGTCGCGTATAAGGGGACAGAACTATGGCTCGATATATTGGTCCTAAGTGTAAGCTGTCTCGTCGTGAAGGTACTGACCTTTTCTTGAAGAGCGGCGTTCGCGCACTAGACTCAAAATGTAAACTAGAAACCAAACCAGGTGTACATGGCGCAGGCCGTGGCCGTCTATCTGATTACGGTTTACAACTACGTGAAAAGCAAAAAGTTCGTCGTATTTACGGTGTACTTGAAAAGCAATTCCGTGGCTATTACAAAGAAGCAGCACGTGTTAAAGGTGCTACAGGTGAGAACTTGTTACAGCTTCTTGAAACTCGTTTGGATAACGTGGTTTATCGCATGGGCTTCGGCTCAACTCGCGCTGAAGCACGTCAGTTGGTATCTCACAAAGCAATCGCTGTAAACGGTCAAACCGTTAACATCGCTTCTTACACTGTTAAAGCAGGTGATGTGGTTGCAATTCGTGAAAAAGCCAAGGCTCAGTTACGTATTAAAGGTGCACTAGAACTTGCATCTCAACGTGGCGACCTTGCTTGGATCGACGTTGATACCAATAAAATGGAAGGTACGTTCAAAGCAGTTCCTGAACGTTCTGAGTTATCAGCCGAGATCAATGAGCAATTGATCGTCGAATTGTACTCTAAGTAATATAGGAACAGGGGCAGCTATGCAGCGTTCAGTGAACGAATTTCTAACTCCGCGCCACATTCAGGTCGAGCAGGTTAGCAATACTCAGGCAAAAGTAACTCTGGAGCCATTAGAACGTGGCTTCGGGCACACTTTAGGTGCTGCGTTGCGTCGTATCCTTCTCTCTTCTATGCCTGGCGCCGCCATTGTAGAAGTGGAAATTGAAGGTGTTCTTCATGAGTACAGCACCATTGAAGGCGTGCAAGAAGACGTAATCGAAATCTTGCTTAACCTAAAAGGTGTTGCAGTAAAGCTGCACGAGCGTGAAGAAGCTTATCTTACTCTACATAAATCTGGCGCAGGCCAGGTTACCGCAGCCGATATCCAATTGGATCACGGTGTTGAAGTCGCTAACCCAGAACACGTTATCGCCAATTTGGCTGATAAAGGTGAACTGAAAGTGAACATCAAGGTGGCAGCGGGTCGTGGTTATGAGACAGTTGAGTCTCGTAACCAAAACGAAGAAGAGTCTAAGGCAATTGGTAAATTGCAGTTAGATGCGACGTACAGCCCGGTTAAGCGTGTCGCTTACGGTGTTGAAAACGCCCGTGTTGAACAGCGTACTGATTTAGATAAGCTGGTAATAGATCTAGAAACGAACGGTACCATTGAGCCTGAAGAAGCGATTCGTCGCTCTGCTACTATCCTGCAGCAACAGCTTGCAGTATTCGTAGACTTGCAAAATGAAGCCGAACCAGAACCAGAAGAAATTGAAGACGAGATTGATCCGATTCTACTTCGTCCGGTTGATGATCTAGAGCTGACAGTACGTTCTGCGAACTGCTTAAAAGCAGAAAACATTTACTACATCGGTGATCTGATTCAGCGCACCGAAGTTGAGTTGCTGAAAACCCCTAACTTGGGTAAGAAGTCACTAACCGAAATCAAAGACGTGTTAGCTTCTCGCGGTTTGTCTCTAGGTATGCACCTTGAAAACTGGCCACCAGCTAGTCTTAAAAAAGATGACAAAGCGCTTGCCTAAGGCAGGTTTGAGGTAAGGAATTAAAACATGCGCCATCGTAAAAGTGGTCGTCACTTAAACCGAACCAGTTCGCACCGTCAAGCTATGTTCAAGAACATGGCCGTATCGTTGATCGAACACGAGATCATTAAAACTACTTTGCCTAAAGCAAAAGAGTTACGTCGTGTGGCTGAGCCATTAATCACGCTAGCAAAAGAAGATTCTGTTGCTAACCGTCGTTTGGCTTTCTCACGCACTCGCTCTAAAGAAGCGGTTGGTAAACTGTTCAACGAACTTGGTCCTCGTTACCAAGAACGTTCTGGCGGTTACCTACGTATTCTTAAGTGCGGTTTCCGTGCAGGCGACAATGCTCCTATGGCATACGTAGAACTGGTTGATCGTCCAGTTGCAAGCGAAGTTGTTGAAGAATCTGAAGATTAATCAACGCTTTGTTTGATAAAAAGGCAGCCTCGGCTGCCTTTTTTTATGTCTGTTTTTTATTGAAGTGAATTGAGTCGTTATGTCACAAGTATCTATAAAGCCCCTAACCTGGATTGGCTACCTAGAAGGTACGTCTTTCTTATTATTATTGTTTATTGCGATGCCTTTGAAATATCAAATGGGAATAGTAGAACCCGTTAAGTATCTTGGGATGGCCCATGGTGTGTTGTTTATGTTGTATGTGTATATGTTGATGTCGACCGCTGCAAAAATTAAGTTACCTTTATGGGCCATGCCAAGTGGTGTGCTTGCTTCTTTATTGCCGTTTGGGCCCTTTGTGTTTGATAAGCTGTTGAAGCGCTCGCTTAATTCCTAACTTGTTTGTGGGAGGGCGCTTGCGCGCGATATAGATTGATAAATCAGCACTCTGCTGCTTTGATCTGCTAATGTGTACCTTTCTGTAGGAGGGTGCCCTGCGCCCGAAAAGCGGTTATTGATCGAGTACGTTTTCGTTTCTTGGTGAATTATCTTAATTTTCGTAATTTGGATAATTAAGGCCAGCAC
>NYTP01000152.1 GCA_002683575.1 Bermanella sp. | reverse complement strand
GCACATTGATGGTCTGGGTGTGACCATTGTATTTAGCCGGTTGCCAAGGGTCGTCTTTATTGACGATAAACTGTGTATGGCCACCTTCAAAGTCGTCGGTTAAAAATATTAAAAAGGTCATCTGGCTGAAGCGGTCACCAAAGGCGTCAGCATGAAGTTGCCCATCAATGACGCGACTGCCAGGCCATGCGCCGTCACTGTGGGTGTTGAAAAAATCTCCTTCTTTATAGCGGTAAAAGCGAAAACGACCATTGAGCCCTAACGCTTTTGAGCCATTAAACATGTTTTGCTCATAGGTAAAAAAATGGGCGCAGCGTTGCCAGATTGTTTCAATGGTTTGCTCATCTGCTACCCAGGTCACGTTGTCGTTATGACGCACATGGCGGGGAAGTGAAACCGCCGCATCGGGCAAATATCCAAGTGACTCTGTGGTGTTAATGAAGCGCTGGCACTCTTCTTTGCTCAAAACATTGAGCAGCTGAAAGGCGCCGGGCACGGTGTCGAGATCCACGCGCTCAACTGTCTTGGTAGTGCCTTCATTTAAACCAACGGGGTTTGTATCTCGGTTAGCCCAAGTGGGCAGAGCCGGGTGCTCTGCACCGGGTTCTTTGGCTACCACATAAAAGTGATCTGGGGTGCTGGTTGGGTTGTTCATATGTGCCTCCATGTTATTTCCCTAAAACCACTGTTTGTGCAAATTGGCGATGTCCTTCGGCTGAGCCATGAAAGCCGAACCCGCTTTGTTTTGCCCCGACCCAAGGCGCATCACCTGAGCCACCTGGTCCTTGATTGATGCCGATCATGCCGGCCTCAAGTTGCAGAGCCACTTCTTCGACACCTTTATGGCCGAATACACATGCGCCTAATCCGTAGTTTGAATCATTGGCCTGCGTAATCGCTTGATCAATATTTTCGTAGCGGCCAATGGCCACCACTGGCCCAAAGGTCTCTTCTTTTGACATAGCCATGTCTGGTGTTAAATCGGCCACCACAGTTGGCTGAATATAGGGGGCTTCATATTCACAGTGGCCCAGTAAAATTCTAGCCCCTTTGTTTTTCGCATCCTGAATGTGTGACAGGATCTTCTGGTGTTGTTTGGCGTTGATGATTGGGCCGATATTGACGTTTGCTTGGTCCCAAGGGCCTACCTGGTATTGGCGGGCAATTTCCACAACGCGCTGCTCAAAATCCTGAGCAATGGATTGATCCACATAGATGCGTTCAGTTGAAGTGCACATTTGCCCGGCGTTTTCGAAGCTGCTGGCCACGGCAAAACCTGCGGCTTGTTCAATGTCGGCATCGGCCATGACGATCATGGCATCGTTGCCACCTAGCTCCATTACCAGACGCTTCAGGTTCCCCGCGGCTTTTGCCATGATGCGCTTGCCAACGGCCTGAGAGCCGGTGAAGGCAATCAACTGTACATCGCTGTCGACCAATGTTTCACCTGCTTGGCCATCGCCATACACAATATCAAATACGCCATCAGGCAGGTGAGTTTTTAAATGTTGGAAAAACGCTTGAGCAATCAGCGGCGTCTCTTCGGAGGGTTTTAAAATCACGCTGTTGCCGGCCACAAGCGCCGGTACGATCAAGTTGTTTGCCATCATGACTGGGTAATTCCAGGGAGAGATGACGGCAACCACACCCAGTGCTTTGTAATGTAACTCAGTGCCGTGCCCAAGTGATTTATTGGCTAGGGCTTTTTGTGCGCTGTCCGCGTGATAAGCGCCGGTAAATATGCCACCTTCTATTTCACCGCGGGCCCGTCGTATGTCTTTCCCCATTTCTTTACTCAACAATTCGCTCAGCTCTTGTGCGTAGGGTTTAATCTGCGCGTAAGCCGCTTTAATTCGACGCACGCGATCGCCAATTGGGGCCGCTTTCCAAGCTTTAGCGGCTTGATGGGCGAGGGCAACGGCTTGTGTTATTTGCTCGTTGCTGCTGATTGGTAGATTACCCAGGACCTCGTTTGTGCTTGGGTTGTAGGAGGTGAGAAATTCCTTAGGCGGTTGGTTATGAGTCATCGGTGTTCCTGTTCTATATTGTGATATTCAGATATTCATAAATATCGATATAATAATGCTTTAAAAAACCTAAGAGGCTACGGGCCATTCTTAGGTTGAGTTGTTGTTCTATAGGTCTGCGCTGAGTTGTGTTAAAAAAAGCTGAACATTCGCTTCGTCTCTTTGGTAGTAAGTCCAAGCACCGATGCGATTAGATTTCACTAGGCCAGCGCGCTGAAGTGCGGCTAAATAAACCGACACAGTGGACTGGGAAAGCCCTGCTTTTTCTTGGATGATGCTCACGCAAACCCCTTCTTTATCGGCATCTACCAGCTGATCAGCCACATCAAAGTGGGTTTTAGGGTGCTTAAGCCAGCGGACGATATCCATGCGCACAGGGTTGCCAAGGGCTTTGATAACTTCGTTCAGATCCATGTTGCCCACTTATGATATTTAAATTTCTCGATATTACGATTTATGTTGTTAAATGTCGAGTGTGCTTGAATGAACGGTCTGTGTTGCTGAGTTGGATCTGATTCGCTTAATGTGGCTTTCAATGAGAAACCAGTGCGCTTAAAAGTGTGCGCACTGATTGAATAGCAAAGGCCTATGGGGTCGCGGGTGCAAAAAAGAGGCTATGCAAAGTGGCTTTTATTTTCTCATCTTGTTTGATGATGATCTCAATGGGTTGCTTACCGCGGATAGGGCAGTCTACTTTGCAAGAGACGGTTAGAGTCATGCTGGCTTTTTGTCCCGGGATTAAATGCAGTGTATTACCACCTGAAATAAATAAATCAGGATGGTTTACATGGGCATCAAAGGCGCTTATCTGTGAGGTTTTATTTTGAATGCTCACGGTAAATGCATTGCTGACGTTGAGTTCGTTATAAAAATATAACTGCCCTCGATCACGGCTTAAGTGAAATTCATAATCACTTTTTGTCAGAATCTGTATGGCGAATAACGATACCGATATCACAAGCGCAAGTAAGTAACCCCATAAACGAGGTCTGTTTTTTGGCAGCCAATGTTTGATGTTCTTGGTTTGAGGTAGGTGTTTATTGTCTTGATTGTGAATGGATTCATCACTAAAACGGATGAGCCCTTTGGGCAGGTTTAAGTTGCTCATTATGTTATCGCAGGCATCGATACAAGCACCGCAGTCAATGCAGGCATATTGTAAGCCTTGACGAATATCTATTCCCACAGGGCAAACTTGAACACACAGTTGGCAATCGACGCAATCACCATTCTTATTGTGTTGTGACGTGCTTTGCTTGTGCTTTCTTGGTTCACCTCGGTCGACGTCATAGCTCACTTTAAGGGTTTTTTTATCCACCATGACCGATTGAAAACGCGCATAAGGACACATGTGTAGACACACCTGTTCACGAAGCCAGCCAGCATTGATGTAAGTAAGCAGTGTAAAAAAAGCCAGCCAAAAAATAACTTCATGATTGGCGGATGCCGTGATGACTTGTTGGAATAGCCCTGAGCCGGTTTCAAAATACGCAACAAATGTAAAACCTGTGATAAATGCCATCATCAACCAAGCGGCATGCTTGATGATAGGTCGCAACCAGTTGCGTTGATGTATGGATTTTTGCTTTTCTTTTAGTCGCTTGTTCCGTGAGCCTTCGGTTTTTTCTTCAACCCAGGTGAACATCATGCTCCAAACCGTTTGCGGACAAGTAAAGCCACACCAGATGCGCCCAGCAATGTTGGCGGCAATGAATAAAGCAAACGCACTGCCCATGGCAAGCCAGGTGAGCATTAATAAATCATCTGGCCAGAACGTCAGGCCAAATAAATGCAGTACGTGACGATCTAAGTCCATCCATAAAATGGGGGCTTGGTTTAGGGTGAGCCAGGGCGCAAGTAAGAACAATAAGATTAATGGCCCACTGCTCAATCGCCTTAATAATTGGTAGGGGCCTTTTACAAGGCGCACGGCTTGGTTGTGTTGCGTGGCATCCACAATCGGACGGTCGTGTTCGTCTAGTTCGGTGGTGGGAATGAGTTGGGACATACAGCGTGGTCTCATTAAAAGGGTAAGTTCTGCTACCCCTTTAGCAAGGTGTGTTCCAGCGAATAAAGCCTTATTCTATGGGTGGTTTCCGGTGGTATGTAACACAAAGCGCGATATATAGTCGCGACATATCGCTACTTGTTGTTTATCCCTAATTTTTTCATGCGCGAGCGTAAAGTGCTGTCGGGCAAGCCGAGTAATTGAGCAGCTCCGGTTTTCCCAGAGACCTTGCCGTTACAGTAACGCAGGGCGTATTTGATGTGCTGAGTTTCAGCTTCTTGTAAAGAGCACGGCTTTTCAGTCGGTTGCTTGTGTTGCTCATGACTGCTTTCAATGTGCTGCATGGGGATCAAATGAAATAAACCGGTTTGGTGCATGATGGCACTGTGTTCAACCCAATTTTGCAGTTCACGAATGTTACCAGGCCAATCATAATGGCTTGCCCATTTTAAAGAGGGCATGTGCAAACCTTTAAAGGGTTTGCTCATGGTTTGACAGGCCTTTTTAGCAAAATTATGAATCAGTAATGCTAGGTCTGATTTTCGTTCACGAAGTGACGGCACGTTAACCGCAAAAACATTTAACCGATAATATAAGTCCATCCGAAATGAACCCTGGTCCACGGCCTGTTTTAAATTTTTATTGCTGGCCGCAATAATACGGACATTGACTTTAATGGTTTGGCTGCCACCAACGCGTTCAAATTCCCCCTCTTGCAATACTCTTAATAATTTTACTTGAGCGTCCATGGGCAGCTCGCTGATTTCATCCAAAAACAATGTGCCGTTATGAGCCAGTTCAAACCGGCCAATGCGCCGTTGAATAGCCCCTGTAAAGGCGCCTTTTTCATGCCCAAATAATTCGCTGTCTACTAGGCCATCTGGAATGGCCCCGCAATTCAGCTTCACCATGGCGTGCTTGCTGTGCTGACTTTGCTCATGAATGGCACGGGCTACTAACTCTTTACCTGTACCGCTTTCCCCAAAGACTAAAATATTTGCCTGAGTAGGCGCCGCCAATGCAATTTGTTCTTTTAAATGAATAACCGGATCACTTTGCCCAATGATTTCACCTTGAAAGGCTGAATCGATTTCTTCTTGCAAATAATGGTTTTCGGCTTGTAACTTTTCTTTCAGAAATCGGTTTTCAGTGAGCGCTTGTTTTAAATTATCTTCCATGCGTTTGCGTTCACTGATGTTTTTAAATACTACCACCGCTCCGTGAATTTTATTGTCTAATATGATGGGAGTGGCGCTGTATTCCACCGAGAAAGATGAACCGTCTTTACGCCAAAATACTTCGTTTTCTTTTGAGCGGGTAACGCCGTCTTGCAAGCATTGATAAATAGGACAGTCACATTGAGGGTAATGGCTACCATCGGCGTGACTGTGATGATGAAAACCATGAATGCTTTTGCCAATTAAGTCATCACTCTGCCAGCCAGTAATACTCTCGGCGGCAGGGTTGACGAAAGTGGCTAGGCCTTGATTATCCAAGCCATAAACCCCTTCGGACATGGAATCTAAGATTAACTGATAGCGTTCCAGTATTGATTTGGGGCTCAATGAAGATGGTGACATAGTAATTAACGATGGATAAAAAGCTGATTTTAGAATAAATCGTGATATTTAGCGATATTATAGTATTAAATACAGTCTGGTTTGGTCATTTTGCTGTTTGATCGCCCTGCATTAGAATAGCTTTTTAAATGGAATGGCTTGCGGTTTGTTTGCCTGTTTTGTTTGGCTTGGGGTTACATTGAGCCGAAATTACATTATTGTCGTAAGTAATAGTGAAGATAAGTTTTGTTAAGGGTTTTGCATGGATTTAAGTATTGTACAAAAGGGTATTTTTGAAGATGTGCCTCAGCACGGGCGCTTCTTATTTCTCGACTTGCATCACGAAGTTAAAGAGCAGGACGTTCGTGATTGTTTAGCCGCGCTGTGTGCTCAAATTGATGGCGAATCTGTGGTGCTTGGTTTGGGTGATGCCACGTTAAATGCTGTTAATGCTACACATTTAGAGTCGCTGAATTTTCCAAGTTATGACACCCGCGGTGTTCAGGTGCCTTCGACTCCTGCGGCGCTCTGGTTATGGTTGCGTGGGGATGATCTTGGCGAAATGACCTTACAAGCTCAAGCTCTGATCAATGCCGTAACACCGGTTTATGAATTGGCGGATCATATTGATTCATTTAAATACAAGGATGGCCATGATTTGACTGGCTATGAGGACGGTACCGAAAACCCAGAAGGCGAAGAGGCCTTTACTGCGGCGTTTAGCGAGCAACCAGCCGGTGCCTCTTATGTGGCGGTTCAGCAGTGGCAGCATGATTTAGCGCATTTTAAATCAAAAAATCAAACCGAGCAGGACCATGTGATTGGGCGCAGCCTTGAAACCAACGAAGAGCTTGATGATGCGCCAGAATCGGCTCATGTTAAGCGTACTGAACAAGAAGCGTTTGACCCACAGACATTTTTGTTGCGCCGATCAATGGCCTACGGTGAAGGGGCTGATGCAGGCTTGGTGTTTCAGGCGTTTGCCTTTAGCCCTGAATCGTACTCTCGTATTTTGGCTAAAATGGTGGGCGAAGAAGATGGTATTGTGGATGGCTTGTTTAGTTTTACTCGCCCTAAAACAGGGGCGTTTTTCTGGTGTCCACCTATGAAAGATGGCCAACCCGATTTGTCCTCCATTTTGTAAGCTTGATTGCATAAAAAAAACGCTACCCGTTTACGGGTTAGCGGTTTTTTTATGTTTGAATATTCGGTTTTATTTATTGCCCCAAATCTTTGCCACGGCGCGTTCATTGCCAAGTAAGCCCACCACATAGCCCACTAGTGCGACACACGAAAACACCACTACGGGAATCAAAAAGCCGAATCCGGCTGTATTCCATGAAAATGCACAAATGGCGATGATCAGAATGGTAAATAGTACCGATACGGCCAATAAAATGGTGCGCTGTGATGGCTTATAAAGGTAGGGCTCATCCCCAGATTCAAAGATATTTAAGATGGGTGAGAATAGGGCTCTTAAACTTGCTTTCATAATTGGCCTGTTTGGTTAATCGCTAAAGGGGTCATTCTGCGTAAAAAAACGCCATGGCACAATGGTTACTGACAAGGCTCGTGGCTTGTGATCTTATTATGAAATCTAATAATTAATAAGAATAAATAGATTTAGCTTATGAATGTCACCGTAAAACAACTGCGAATCTTCACGGAAGTGGCGCGCCAGCTCTCATTTGCAGCGGCGGCGAAACACTTACATCTGAGTCAGCCGGCTATTTCCTTGGCAATACAAAATCTAGAGCAACACATAGGCGGCAAGCTGCTTGATCGTAATACTCGCCACTTACAGCTCACGCCAGAGGGGCAGCAGTTTTATCCTAAAGCTCTACAGTTGCTAAATCAGTGGTCACAAACCCTTGGTGATGTGAATAGCTTGTTTACATTGCAGCGTGGCAGTTTAAGCCTGTCTGTCATGCCGGCATTTGCATCCAATGATTTGGCGGATATCGTGGCCCGTTATCATCAGGCGCACCCAAGTGTGGATTTGTCCATTGATAATATTGTGATGGATCAAGCCATTGATAATGTTCGCCAGGGGCGTTGCGAGCTGGCGGTGATCTTTGCTGGTCAAAATATGAAAGGGGTTAATTTTACGCCGTTATTTCAGGATCATTTCATGATGATCTACAGTGACCAACATAAAGCTCAGTTGCAAGGTTGTAACCTGACCACTGACTTAAGTAGGTTTTTTGAATTGCCTATGATTGCCATGGATGCGCACTCGAGTGTGCGCCGCTGGGTCGATGATGCAATCTTGTCCCATGGGGGAGAGGTTAGGATAGTGGCTCAAGTCAATCAGTTGGAAACATTAGGGCGGCTGGTGGCCAAGGGAATGGGGGTGGGCATTGTGCCGAGTTTATGTGCACAGCAAATGCAGACCATGGGGCTAAACATGCAGCCGCTAAGTTCAGAATTTTTATGCCGTGATGTGGGGGTGGTGAGTGCGATGAATCAAAGTTTATCTCAGCCTGCCAAGGCCATGGTTGATTTGCTGCAGCAGTTTTATTTGTAACCGCTCAACAGAACATATCAATGGTTTCGATCTTTTACTCATGATTTATCAACCCTTCCTAGGCGTAATCTCCATTAAACTACTCCCATAACGTGGAGAATGTATTATGCGTACCATACAAACAGTATTAAACCCTCAAGATGCCATGGACGGAGCTGGTGTAAAAATCAAACGTCACAGCTTGACGCGTCTGGGCTTAGCAGACCCTTTTTTAATGCTCGATGAAATTCGAAGCGATGACCCTGATGATTTTATTGCAGGTTTTCCGCCTCACCCACATCGTGGTATTGAGACCTTAACCTACATGCGTATAGGGGGGATTCGTCACGAAGATCACATGGGTAATACCGGTGAAGTGTTAAGTGGCGGTGCCCAATGGATGCGAGCGGGCCGTGGGGTGATTCATGGCGAAATGCCACTCAAAGAACACGATAAGATGCACGGCTTTCAGCTTTGGATTAATCTCAATAGCAAAAACAAAATGATAGAGCCTGATTATCGAGATGTGCCAAAAGAGGAGGTGATCCATGTTGAAAGATCGGATTACCTAGCCCATGTATTGGCAGGTGATTGGCAGTTGGGGGATAAAATGGTCTCAGGTCCTTTATCTAAGTTGGATGCCAATAGCGCTATTTTGGATCTTGAATTAAATGCAGGCGGCACATTTACTCATGCTATTCCTGATGCTCATCACCTTGTCGTGATGGTGTATGAAGGGGAGCTTGAGTCTCAAGGTGTGCCGGTTGAGCGCCCGCAGATGGCACTGTTTTCACAATCAGGTGAGTTATCGTTATCATCGAAAAAAGGGGCTAAGGCTTTGGTCTTACACGGTGTGCCTCATAAAGAGCCGATTGCTAATTATGGCCCGTTTGTGATGAATACCGCCGAAGAAATTGAACAGGCCATCAGGGATTATCAAAACGGTGTGCTTGCTTAAGGTATTTTGTTACAGACTTGTTTCTTGGTATGAAATAAAAAGGTCGCTTAGCGCGACCTTTTTTATTGGCTGATATCGATGTTATTCGTTGACTGATGGCATCTGTTCTTCGAATTTCATTACCCAGCGAATATCCATGCCGATGATGATGGTGGTCGCGAGCAAAATAGCCGCAATGGAATAATGCTGAACCTGAATCGTAATAAAAACGGTGCCTGCTAGTAGGCACATGAATAAGAATACAAAGATAGCCAGCATGGCTTTTTTATGTTCGTTGCCCATAAGGTGCCTATTAAATTTCTATGAATCTAGATTCAATATACCCATAAACCTCATTGCTAAACGTTAATAATTGTAATGGTTTTGTAACCTGTCCTGTTTATTGGATTATTCAATATTTTCAAATTGACGTATCATGCATCGCAAATTTTAAGTGGAAGTAACATGTTTAAGCTGGGTCTGATTATTAACCCCTTAGCGGGTTTAGGGGGCAGTGTTGCCCTCAAAGGCAGTGACAATATGGCTGAGCAGGCTTTGGCCCTAGGCGCAAAAGCCAAGGCAGGATTACGTACCATGACAGCCTTGAGCGCCCTTGATGACCTTAAAGACCAAATCGAGGTTTACACCTGTGCAGGGGCCATGGGTCAAGACGCACTGGATGAGCTGGGATGGCGTTATACGCTGGTTGGCCAAGCGGCTGGCGCAGTAAGTAGCGCACAGGATACGCAAAATGCCGCATTGGCTTTAAAAGCGCGCGGCATGGATCTCATTGTATTTGCCGGAGGCGATGGTACCGCTCGTGATGTTTGCCAGGTCATAGAGGATGCGTGCCCTGTACTGGGTATTCCGGCGGGGGTGAAAATCCACAGTGGGGTATATGGCGTGACCCCAAGTGCTTCAGGGGAGGTGATTCGACTATTAGTGACAGGGCAGCTGGTGGATTTAAAACCCCAAGATGTCCGTGACATTGACGAAGATGCCTTTCGCAATAACCAAGTAAAAGCAAAGCTATACGGTGAGATGTTGGTGCCGCAAGCGGGGCAGTTTGTGCAATCCGTTAAACAAGGTGGTATTGAGCAAGAAGAATTGGTTTTGGATGACTTGGCGGCGTTTCTGGCTCAAGAGCTTGAGCCTGATGTTTTGTATCTTGTGGGCTCAGGAAAAACCACGCAACACCTGATGGACTACTTGCACCTACCAAGCACCTTATTGGGTGTGGATGCCATGCTCAATGAAGAGGTCATTGCGCAAGATGTGAATGAGCAACAAATACTAGCCTTGCTCGCGCAATACCCTCAGGCGCGCATTATAGTGAGTGTTATTGGTGGTCAGGGCCATGTGTTTGGCCGAGGCAATCAGCAATTAAGCAGTGACGTGATCAAAAAAGTAGGGCGAGAGAATTTAATTATTGTCTCGACGAAAACTAAGTTGTCACAGTTGGACGGGCGCCCATTGATTGCGGATACATCAGATGTACAACTGGATAAAGCCTTGGCAGGGCATATAGGTGTGGTGACGGGTTATCAGGATATTGTG
>NYTP01000151.1 GCA_002683575.1 Bermanella sp. | reverse complement strand
TAATCGTAACAGGGTAATCTGATTTTGATGCACTCAAATCCTCGGAGACCGTTTTACCACTTCGATCTTGATTTATATTGGTTTCAATCAAACCGCCCAAAACCCCATCTTCATAAACTTTCCACGTCCACTCATATTCACTGGACTCATAATGCCCAGTCAAGCGACCGCCATCATCGTATTGTAGAATGTTTAAACCACAGCTAGCGGTTTGTTCAATTTTCATATCGGTATGATTTGAATAAATGGTGCCATCGTTATCCATACCGTCTTTCACAACCAACCAAGTCTCAGTGGTGCTAATGATCGAATATTGAATCTGAGTATTTAGATCTTCATCAGCAATATTCCATATGGGGCCTTGGTGGCTAATGCCCTCTGTACTCTTAGTCATACCGAGCATCAAACCAGTAGCAGCCAGATCGACAAAAAATTCTGGTGAAAATCCAACTGGTGATCCCGCCACCTCAATCGGTTCATCATATGCCGATGTACTACCGGGAAACTCAGGTACAGGCAGATTAGGGAACCCGCTCTGATCCGCACTGCAATCAATAAACGTAACGTTATCTCCAGGCACATTTTTATCAATTCCATCATCCTTTGATGACCCGCCACCACCTCCACAAGCAAACAAGCTCAAGGTAAAAGGCAGAAGTACTAATTTTTTCATATATTATCCATAATATTGTGGTTCGGTATTTCATTATCTAATTCAATGAAACTGATTTTAATTCTCTTTTATTAAGAATGTGATACAGCGCTAAATTCCATTAAATAAATTTAAACACTCGGATTTACAGGTAATATTTTAAGTCCTTATCCAGTCAAATTTACAAATAAGCAGGTGTAAGCTAAACCTGAATTATTAGAACATTATCTTGTAGTGGTGATGAATTATGGTCATCACCCCAAGCGACCTGTATCATGCCGATCCAATTTTTAAGCACCTAAAGTAGTACGGTAAAGCACTATGACCAAACCCCAAACCGCCGCCCTATTGGCCACCGCAAAAAACCACATGCCACTGGGTGTGGCCGACAGCTATCGCTATTGGGGTGACGACAACACCGTCTTTGTTAAAAGCATGCAAGGCGGCAGTATTACCGATGAGGACGGCCAGGAGTTCGTGGACTTCCGCCTAGCCTATGGCCCAATTATCCTAGGCTATCGCGACGCCCGTGTGGACCAAGCCGTTATTAAGGCCATTACCGATGTGGGCACCATTTCAGGGTTCTCCACTGGCTTGGATAGCGAGGTTATCCAGTTAATTAAGCAAATGTGCCCTAACATCGAAAAAATGCGTTTTGCAAACTCAGGCACCGAAGCCGTCATTGGAGCTGTGCGCACCGCACGTGGCTTTACTGGCCGCGATAAAATTGTGGTGGTCGAAGGTGGATTTCATGGACTGTACGACGAAATGATGTGGAAATCCGACGTGGATAACTGGGACACTAATAGCCAAGCTGCGCCTGAGATCAAATCGTTTGGTGGTGGTATCCCTGAATGTTCCCGTGAGCACCTTGAAACAGTCCCTTTAAATGACTTTGATGCCATTGATGATGTATTTACGCGAGTTGGTGATGACATTGCTGCTATTGTGATTGAGCCGATCCTGGGTAACTGCGGCAGTATTGCCTCAACTCAGGAGTACATGCAAAAACTTCGTGATATGTGTGATGCCAATGGCGCACTGCTGATCATGGATGAAGTGAAGACGGGCTTTCGAGTGGCAAAAGGTGGTGCACAAGAGCTGTACGGCATTAAGGCTGACCTTACCACCTACGCAAAGGCCATGGGGAATGGTTACCCTGTAGCGGCTTTTGGTGGACGCGCTGATGTAATGGATATGATCAGTTTTAACAAAAATGGCGTTACCCATGGCGGCACTTATACAGCCAACATGATTGCATTAAGTGCAGCAAAAGCCACACTGACCATTCTGAGCGAAACCAACGCTTACGACACTATTAATAAAGTGGGTGCAGACATTCAAAAAGCCCTTTCTCGTGTATTTACCAAACATGGTATTGAACATAAATTTGCAGGGCCAGACGCCATGTTTGGCGTACACTTTGGCAAAGAAGTGCCACAGAATTATCGTGACTGGAAAAAAACCAATAGCGATTTATACACGGCCTTTGCGCATAACCTAATTGCAAATGGCATCATGTTGGAGCCGGATTCACGAGAGCCTTGGTTCATCTGTGAAGCACATCAGGATGTGGATTTGAACTGGCTTGAAGACATAGCCGACCAATCTATGGAAAAAGCGCTAAAAGATGCATCGTCAACTGACCAATAAATAAGTCAAGTTTCGCCAATTATGAGCACATGGGTTTTAAAATCCATGTGCTTTTTTATTACGTTAAATTCACTAGGTTACACTGCTTTGAAGTGGTCCATTACCTTTTTTATTTAATCCTATCACAATAAAGCGCCGGCCTTGGCGTGTTAAAAAATGTCAAAATGTCTTTCTCATTCTTTCAATTCATGTACTGCAGGCCACTTACACAAATTAAAATATCTTCTGATTCTATTGCCTACTATTGCTTTGGTTCAATGGATCTAAGTAAAGCTTTACACGCTAGAGAGTAAAATAAAAACCTGTCTTTATGTCAGGTTAAAGTAGGTCAAAACATCATTCGTAATACTCAAGTTAACGAATAATAATTCCTGGTAAATCACATAAAAGAGAACACCAAGATGATATTTAGCTCTTACATATTATAAAAAACAAAAAATATATTCTTAATCCTAAGTGCATGATTCTTATAGGTATTTAAAAAACACTAGTTATAGCGTGCCATAAAATTAACTTTAAGTGATCGACCTTTACTAAGTAAAAAACCGGGCCTATGATTTTAAAGTTCAAAAAATATACTTTTTTGAATAAATATGAATGGAAGTATTTTATTAATAATAAATAATAAAGGCCTAATTCAATGAAGAAGACAATATTAAAACACGCGTGCATAAGTGCTTTTGCAATCGCATTCTCACTAAGCGCACACAGTGGCGGTGGTGGAAGTGATGGCGGCGGCAGTGATGGCTTACCATTACCAGACACCTGTACATCTAACTGCGGATATGAAGTGGGTCCCAACCCAACCCAACCCTCAGTGCACTTCAAGCTAGCCAGGGTCCACTATCCGTCTCATCAACCATCGTTCCGAGCAGTGTGAGTGGTTTTGGTGGTGGCACTATTTATTTCCCTAGCAACGCTCAACAAGAGTTAGCCGCCATTGCAGTGGCACCTGGTTTTACCAATTACCAATCTGCCATTCAATGGTGGGGACCTCTACTCGCGTCACACGGCTATGTGGTGATCACCATCGATACCAATGGACGTTTTGACAACCCTAACAGTCGTAGCTTGCAGCTGGACGCCGCTTTAAGTCACTTAATTGATGAAGGTAATCGTGCAAATAGTCCTATCTCAGGTATTGTGGATGAAAATCGCCTTGCAACTATGGGCTTCTCCATGGGTGGTGGCGGTTCGCTTATCAGTGCTTCAAGAAACCGCCTAAGTGCTGCGGTGCCGTTAGCACCTTGGAACAGTGGTGGTAATGACTTTGATCAAATTGGTGTGCCAACCATGATCATGGCGTGTGAAAATGACACGACGGCCAGTGTCAATTCACACGCAAGTCCGTTCTATAACACCATTCCAAACAGCACAGACAAAGCTTACATGGAAATCACCAATGGCCCACACAATTGTGCTAATGGTGACAATGGAAACGGCAATGATGCGCTATTATCAACCTATGGGGTATCTTGGATGAAACGCTTCCTAGATAAGGATCAGCGTTATGCTCAATTCTTATGTGGTCCAAATCACATAGCAAACCCATCAATCAATGAGTACAGAGACAATTGTAATTATTAATTGATTCAGGAAGCGTAAAATCTCGGTCATACCGAAAAATGACCGAGATATATAAAGGGCAAAGGATCTGCCCACCTAATATCGAAAATATAAATTTGTAAATTTGCTCTTATTTAGATTGTTCAGTAAATTGCCCTTAACAAGTTAAACGTTACAACAAATAATAATAAAAGTTGATGCTCAATATGTTTAAGAAAAGCCCCATTCTAATCCTATGCATAAGTGTTTGTATTATTGCCATTATCTTTTATGTATCTGGTGACGCCGGTTCGCAAAAAATCATTACTAACAACGACTTATCTCAAGCTAATACTCCAAGCCATGATCACCCAGACCAAAAAACGGCAACCGTAGCAACACAATGGCAGTGGTCACAGATTAAAGAACAGGCAACAGCAAAACAGATACAACAAAAGAAACTGCCATTTACACCTAAATTTGTATATGAAGCATTAAAGGCCGTTAAATTGGACGAAAACGGAAATGTTATTTATGACCATAACGCCCTACTCTCATTAGATGAAGCGCTTTTAAGAATGCAAAGTAAACTCGATAGCGAGTCATTAGCTATACTACAAAGTATTATAAAAGATGGGTTACCTGGTAAAGCTGGTGAACAAACCGCAAATATTGTGGCCAACTATTATCACTACCTTGAAGCGAAAGATGAATTCAGCCGAACCAGTGAAACGCTCGCTGATACCAGTGTGCATCAATCCGTCAAAGCAATTGAAAACGATGAGCAACTCTATTCTGAACTACAAGCATTAAGAGGCGTACACCTTGGCCACGACGTGACTAGCGGACTTTTTCGCGTTACAGACGCCGATGCAGAGTATATGTTTGCTAGCATGAAATTGGACTTTGACGAGAGCCTTTCCGAAGAAGAGAAAGAAATCAAACGCCGCGAAATTCAAGAAAAACATACACAACATGCCATTAATATCACTAACTGGCCTGAACGTTATGCCGCATTTCAACAGCGCAAGCAAAATATACTTACCGCCAAGCTCAATAAAGAAGAAACACAGGCGCAGCTCACTGACCTATTAAACTCTCACTTTAGCCAAGATGAGCAAAAACGTATCACCCACTTAGGCCTCGATCAACTTTAAGAAAAGAGGCTAAAGTAATGGCAATCATTGTTACAAAGGACATGCAAGTAAAAATACTCAGCATTATATTCCTCATTTTATTACTGGGTTTTATTTCATCAAAGCATCTTAACCTTCATAGTAAGACGCTTTCTTTAGGCGGATCTGAATCCCAAGCTTGGTCACAACCCAATAATATAAGCCAACAATATCCAACACTGATTAGTCGAGATAATTGGTCATTATCGTTCACCCAAATTGAAGGCATCATTAAGAGCATCAAGTCAGATTCAAACCATAACCTAATCATCAACGCTGACCTTACAGAAAAGCTTCCTCAGGTTCTTTTTTATCTAAACAATGACCCTGAAAGTATGCAATGGCAACGCCTGGAATTTTTACTTTCAAAAAGTTTAGGCCGTAGAGTGGGGACAACTTTCTATGGATTAGTGAATCAATATTACTATTATAAAAAAGAGGCTATTGAGTATTCCAATAAAATAAAGCTTGCTCAATATGCTAATAAAAAAGCATTATTAGAGGATCATGTTAGTGTTTTAGAAAGACTACAAGCGCGCCACTTTACAAAACAGATAGCCGTTAAGTTATTTAATAAAAAAAATAAAACCACTCATTACTTAAATTCAATACGCATCATCAACATGGATAAGACCTTAAACAATAACGAAAAAAAAGAGCGTTTAAGCATATTATCCAAAGACTATAAGCACTCACTGAGTCAGCGCTAATCATTATGCATAAAAATACTGTTCATCTTGAGTACTTAATATCCAAAGCGTCCATTAACAGCCTACTCAACCTGGTTCAATCACTATTATTGGCAATGATATCAGGGTCGCTACTGGCTCTTAGCTTTTTAAACCACGATTTTTTTTATTGTGCATGGTTTGGGTTAGTGCCGTTATTATGGGTGGTTGAAAACACATCATTGGCACGCACCTATTTCATTGGATTAATCGCTGGGCTTACCTTATTTGTAACAGGTGCTTATTGGGTCATCGATTTTATCGAGATATCCAAAGACTATGGTGTTCACGCTGGTTTTTTCTTAGCTGGCATATATTGGCTATACAGTGCACAATCTATTGCCTTAGCAATATTAATATTTAAATGGTTGAATCAGCACACCAACATAACTGCTTTCATAGTATTACCTGTGGTGTTTGTAGTCTTTACATCAACCTTCCCCATGTTATTTCCAATGCGACTTTCTGATACGCAAGTTAATTTCCATATTGCTCTACAAGGCATTGAATTCGTAGGGGCAAGTGGCCTGGATGCCATCATAATTTTATCCAATCTCATCGTTTATCGCATGATTGCCTTTGTATTTTCCTCACCATTTAAAACACATGGCAACTCAATCTCTCACTTGTTATGCGCCACCATAATCCTGGTAATATGGTTAACATATGGCTCCGTTGCTTATTCATCGTGGCAAGCCAATATAAAAACATGGGAGACATTTAAGGTGGGGCTAATTCAGATTAATGAAACCCCTAGGCTGGGTAACACTGTTCAATATCCCGGCTACAGCCTGGCGTATCCACCAGAGATGGATATGACTGAACGCCTAAACAGCGTAGGGGCTGAGTTGATTATCTGGCCTGAGGCACAAAGTAAACACTACCTAAATGACCCAAATATACAACGCGCATACCAGCAGACGATAAGCCGTCTTGATAGCCATTTATTATTTCAGGATATGGAGCACATCAACGATGCAATAACCGGTGATCAATTACACCAGTATAATTCTGCCGTTTTAATCAATAACGAAGGCCAGCAAGTTGATCGCTATGAAAAGATGAAGCGCATTCCTTTTGGTGAATACACCCCTCTTTTAGAAAATGACTCACTAGCATCACAGTGGATTGAATCTTTATTTGGTGAGTTTACCAGCGGATTATCTCAAGGTACTGCTCAAAAAATATTTACCCATCCCAACATGAATATTATTCCGCTTATTTGTTATGAAACAACGTTCCCTCATTTTGTGGCAAATGCTGTCAACACAACGTTATCTCAAAGAATACCCAGTAACGGCACAATGCTGGTTGGATTATCCAATGACGGCTGGTTCGGCTCATCACATCTGCCCTATCAGCATATAATGCCATCAGTTTTGAGAGCGGTTGAAAACCGATTACCGCTTGTGCATGTTGCCAATAATGGGCCTTCGATCGTTGCTACACCCGATGGCAATATTATTTTCACTTCAGACTTCCAACAAGCGGCGGGTTATATTGTAGATGTACCTTATTCAAAAACGACTCAAGGCAGCTTTTATAGTCGACACCCTTCTCTTTTTACAAATACAATTTTCATTGTGTTTGCGTTTATGCTGATGTCATCCGTTAAGCAGCGATTTAACTTAAAATTAAAAAGCCAATAAAGAGAATATTTAAACGCAGAGCTATCGAGGAGGGGTTTAAAAATAACGTTCAAACAAGCGTGTTGTGATTTCTATCTGCTCTATATCCTCAACCATTTCTTCATCTAAAATAGTAACGGCCAACGCGAGCATATCTTCTTCTGCATAAAAAAACATATCTAATGCATTGCCGTCTTTTTGCGGAAATTTTTCATTTATGAGATTAACGCTTAACCAAAAAAAGTACTGCTCGCCATCTTCATTGGCGATTTCGTAATGAATTTCAGTTTCACCGTTTTCATACCAAGCACTTACACAAAACCAATCACTCATTGATACAACCTAACTCAATATTCGTATGATATTAAAACTAAAAAAGCCGAATCATTACTGATTCGGCTTTCGCGTTGGATCTTAATTCAGAAACTCAAACCCTAGCTCTCATATTCATTGAAAGTCAGGGTAAAGCTATGCTGACTTAAAACTGATCCGCTGTCATTTCATACAAGCAATCTGCGCCACCTTTAACGGCTTCGCTTAGAGAGATGTATCTTGGCAACAAACGCTTAGTATAGAAACGAGCTGTGGCTAGCTTGTTTGCATAATAAGGCTCTGAACCTTCTTTCTCTAATGCTTTTTCAGCCATCATTGCATACATGTATGCGAAAGAGGTGTAACCAAACACTTGTAAGTATTCAACAGACGATGCGCCAATCTCATTTGCATTCGATTGTGCTTTTTCCATTACCCATTCAGTCAAATCAGAAAGGTTAGCAAGTGCTGCTTTCAATGGGTTAATGAACTCTGCCATTTTCGCATTGCCTTCTTGCGTGGCGATGAAATCATTGATTTCTTGTGCGTACACTTTGAAGAACGCACCACCATTTGCTGCGATCTTACGACCGATCAAATCAAGAGACTGGATGCCGTTAGTGCCTTCGTAAATTTGAGTGATACGAATATCACGTACGTGCTGCTCTTGGCCCCATTCACGAATGAAACCGTGACCACCAAATACTTGCTGACCAGCAACCGCTGATTCAAGTGCAAGGTCGGTTAGGAAAGATTTAACAACCGGCGTTAGCAATGAAACCATGGCTTCTGCGTTTTTCTTCACTTCTTCGTCTTCAGAGAACTTAGCAAGGTCCAACCACTTAGAGGCATAAGTAGAGAATGCACGAGAGCCTTCAGTGTTAGCACGCATGGTCAAAAGCATACGACGTACATCTGGGTGAACGATGATTGGATCCGCTGCTTTATCTGGGAAATGCTTACCAGTAGGCGCACGAGACTGAATGCGATCATTGGCATAGGTTACTGCGTTTTGATAAGAGTTTTCAGCAACGCCTAAACCTTGAATACCAACCGCAACACGCTCGTAGTTCATCATGGTGAACATGGCCGCTAGACCTTTGTTTTCTTCACCTACTAACCAACCTTTCGCGCCGTCGTAATTCATTACACACGTAGCAGAGGCTTTGATACCCATTTTGTGTTCGATCGAACCACAACCCATGGTGTTGCGCTCACCTAAAGAGCCGTCTTCGTTTACTAGTAACTTAGGTACTAGGAACAAAGAAATGCCTTTAGGGCCTGCTGGGGCACCTGGAAGTTTTGCAAGAACAAGGTGGATGATGTTCTCCGCCATGTCGTGCTCACCCCAAGTGATGAAGATTTTAGTACCAGAAATCGCAAACGAGCCATCGGCTTGAGGTTCTGCTTTGGTACGGATAATACCCAAGTCAGTACCGCAATGAGGTTCGGTTAAATCCATTGCGCCAGCCCAAACACCTGAGTACATGTTTGGCAGGTATTTTTCTTTTAACTCTTGGCTACCGTGTGCATTTAGAGACAAACACGCACCGGCTGTTAGCATAGGTGCAAGACCAAATGCGATGTTAGAACCCTGGATCATTTCTTCAACCTGACCCACAAGCATCTTAGGCATGCCCATGCCGTCATATTCAGGGTTACCACCTAGGCCACCCCAACCGCCTTCACAGTAAGTGGCGTAAGCTTCTTTAAAGCCTGCAGGTGCCGTTACTTCACCGTCTTTCCAAGTAGAACCGGCTTCATCGCCGTCACGGTTCAATGGTGCAAGTACTTGTGAAGCTATTTTACCGGCTTCTTCTAAAATCGCATCAGCAGTATCAGGGTCAACCACTTCCGCTAAACGTGGATTTTCTGCCCACATTTTAGGTGCATCGAATACTTCGTTAAGCAAAAAACGCATGTCGCGTAATGGAGCGTTATATTCAGGCATATTTAATCCTCATTCCTATGGGCGGCTTTTCAATTACCACCTGACCTTATTTTCGCGGGGCGTATATTAATACAACCAGCAAACTATTGCCCGTTTTTGATGGCTATTTTGGTGTTTTCACGGCTTTTGTGAACAAAAAAAAGCCAAAAACGTCGCTTCATAACGCAATACGCTACAAAGCAAAAAGCCGCAACCTAGAATAGGTTACGGCTTTTTTTAGGATCGATGGCCGCGTCTAATGATGAGATCCATTAGCCTTGGCCAGTCAATTAGAACGCGAAGTGTTCTGCGTCTAGATCCATCAAGGTATCAGAACCCGCTACCATTGTCGCAGCATGGCCTTTAGTACGAGGCAAGATACGAGAGAAGTAGAAACGAGCTGTGGTTAGCTTAGCTTTGTAGAAGTCTTCTTCTGTGGTGCCATTTGCTAGAGATACTTGCGCAGCTTTAGCCATTTTAGCCCATAGGTAAGCTAGTGTTACGTAACCAGAATACATTAGGTAATCAACCGATGCTGAACCTACTTCGTTACGATCTTTCATTGCAGACATACCGATCTTCATCGTTAAGTCGCCCCACTCTTTGTTCAAT
>NYTP01000150.1 GCA_002683575.1 Bermanella sp. | reverse complement strand
GAAACGCGGTGTCATTAAAAGACATGAAAAAGCGTGATATGAAGAACGTCGCTGAATCCAACCCGCAATTGTTCTCGGCTCTATAATCTAAGGAAAGAAAATGAAACTTTTTAAATCATTATTTTTAATGAGTGCTTTGGCTGTATAACCGCTTGTGGAGGCGGTTCAAGCTCAGGTTCGACCAATAATAACGATGCGGCAAATGCTACTCCGATTGATTTACCTTCTGTACAAACAGGTAATGTGAGTGAAACAGGTGATGAAGTAGATGTATACAAGATCACGGTACCAGAAACCGGCCACCTCATTCTTGAATTAACCGGTCCAGAATCTGAAGCAGTGGATTTGGATCTAGGCCTGTATATTGATGATACTCATTCGGTCGCTGTCTCTGGTGATAGCGGCAGTTATGAGGAAATCACAGAATATATTACGAGCCCAGGCATTTATTATGTGGCAGTAATTGCATTTGAGGGTGCAGGCGACTATTCCTTGAGTCTAGTTTTTGCTGCGGATTCAGCCCAACTTCAGTAATCGGCATTCTAAAACGAAAGGGGGCCGTTAGGCCCTTTTTTAATTAAAAAGTTATGGATATAAAGATAGCCATTCAGAGTAAATACCGAGTCTTTCAAACACCAAGGGAGCAAGTCAAAAGGGAAAATGGCCCGTCCTGTAGGGTTAGGTCGCAAAAAGACGCTCCCTGCTTTACATATCGCTTAGGCTCATTCTCACTTCGTTCGACGCCTACGCTCGTACCTCGCTAGGTCGAACAACAGGTTCTCATCACACCTAGGCTAAATCGTTGCTTCTAAAAGGATTAAGGCTGGTGGGTCAATTTTGGCTTGAATGAACATCATTGAAATGGCCCGCCCTAGAGGATTCGAACCTCTGGCCTCGGCCTCCGGAGGGCCGCGCTCTATCCAGCTGAGCTAAGGGCGGTTTACTGTGTTACCGGTTGTCTAATGTTTGTGCAAAGGTTGCATTTCAGGCTAGAGTTAGAGGGTAACAAGGGGCGCTATCATACGAATTCACATGATCTGAGTCTATGCAAGTCGTTGATTTTTTACAAAATCGCGTACTTTGGTTTTTAGACAGCCTCATTTGTGAGTATAATCCAGCAAATTTTAATAATTGGCGCCCAAAGAGAGGATGACCGTGACTAAGTTGATGACTTCCATGATGGTATTAGCACTAAGTGCTATGGTTTCTGTAGCAAATGCAAAAGCAACAGATTCAATTGAAGATCGTATTGCCCCTGTTGGCGCTGTGTGCGTTGAAGGCACTGAGTGTGCTGCGGCAGGTAAAGCGGTTGCGGCGTCTAGTGGCCCTCGTTCTGGCGCAGATGTTTATAATACATACTGTACTGCGTGTCACGGTTCTGGCGCAATGGGCGCACCTAAAACAGGCGATAAAGGTGCTTGGAAAGACCGTCTAGCGAAAGGCTTCAACAAGACTTTAGCTAATGCTATTAACGGTATTAACTTAATGCCAGCTAAAGGTACCTGTGGTGACTGTTCTGATGAAGAAATCGGAAATGCCATTAAGTACATGAGCAACTAATTGATGCTTGCTTAAAAAAACCCGCTTCGGCGGGTTTTTTCGTTTCTGGGTGTCTTAATTTCCCCCTTAGGTTGCCAGTTATGCCCTTGCCAGACGAATGTTCCAATTTGTATGGTAGCCCTATCAAGTTTTGGATGTGTAACATGAAAATAATAACAAAATGCTTAGGCCCCATTGCCCTGTTTTGCTCAGCACAGGTTTGCGCTTGGAGTAACCACACTCTGGTGAGCCATCAGTTGATTCAGTCCATGCCTCAAGTGGCCTCGGTTGCGCCGGTTAAGGTGGAGTCATTAGCGGAATTTCTATTGGCAAATGAAACGGCCGTGGCGCAATTACTGGCCGAAGATGAAGTTTGGATGGCGCAGAACCTTTGGCATTATAGTCCTCGGCCAGACAATCTAGCGTTCACGGTTACTGGTAATTCTCAGGATGTAGTTGAACGATTTGTGAAAGCCATTCGTGTGAACCCCAATGCCAAGTTCGCCCTCTACATTCAAGGTATGCCAGGCACGGATTTGATCGGTGCGCCCCGCTTGCCAGAAGACATCAGTGTATTCCAAGATCACGGCCACCTGAATCACTTGCCGCTGCAAGCGCTTACTTCAGGGGAGCTAGTTTCAGCTGTTGATGTGGTAGTGAGTGCTAACGATGAGCCAGATCATGGCCATGATATTGGGTTGTTTACGGATAGTGGCACGGATCACGGGCAAGAGTATGGTTTTGGCGAGCAGCCGTTTGGTAATCCCAATTTAGAATACGGTTCACAAGCACCGTTTCATATGGGGTTTTATCACGAGTCGCCGGTCTTATATGCCCTGGGCGGTTTCTTGAAAGAAACTTATCCACAGATGCGTATTCATCAATATAAGCGCTTAGCGGAGCTGGCATTTGCGAAGGGTCATGACTATTGGGGGTATCGTTTTATGGGTTGGGGTTTGCATTACATTGGTGATTTTTCTAATCCCTACCATGTGACCCCTGTGCCGGGTAACTCAACGTTAAGTACTATCTGGGTGGGCTTACTGAGCACTCTAGGTTTCCCGCAAGCGCAGCAAGATGCGGTGCAGCTCGTCAGTAATCGCCACACGGTATTAGAGGATTTTCAAAGTGTTGTGATGACTAAAGCGTATGAAGCGAACAATTTGCAGCACCCTATGATCAGCGCCTTAACAGTAGAGCAACCGATTGCGCCATATGCAGAATCGGATGTCATTGATAAGTTTGCCAGGGCGTCTATGGATAAAGCGGATTATGTGGGCGAGATTTTAATGGCTAGTTTCCCCCGTGAATATGTACAAGATGAGACGGTTGAATACTCAAATCTCGATGCCTTAGAGACCCTTGAGCAAACCGTGCATCAGCACGCAGGCGAGGATGGCTTCAATCAATTGGAAGCCACCATTAGTGGTTTACTGAGTGATTTTTCGATTCACGGCTCAGCGTACGTGGCGGATATCTTAAGGGCCAAACCTTAAGGGTTGTTAGTCACAAAAAAAGAGTAAGCCAAGGCTTACTCTTTTTTTGTGCTAGACACGAGCAGTCTGAGTTGAGGCGGGTTAGTTGTTCATTAAATTCTTAAGCCCAGCCAAAGCCGATACACCTCGTGCTTGTTTTTGTTCGGGGTTGGCTTCACCAAACCCTTCCCGTTGAATGTCATCGGCGGGCAGTTCTTCTAAAAAACGACTGGGCGTGGGCTCAAAACTTTCGCCATAACTTTTTCGTTTACCGGTGAGAGTTAGGGTGAGGTTTTGTTTAGCTCGGGTGATGCCCACGTACATTAATCGTCGTTCTTCTTCTATGGTGTCGGCCTCTATACTGTTGCGGTGCGGCAGAATTTCTTCTTCTAGCCCCATGATCCACACGTATGGGAATTCCAAACCTTTGGATGCATGCAGCGTCATTAATTGGACTTGATCCAGTTCGTCTTCTTGTTCTTGCTGTTCCAGCATGTCACGTAAAATTAATTTTGAAACGGCATCTTCGATGTCCATTTCGTCACCGTTTTCTTCGGCTTTTGTGAGCATGCGCTCAATGTTATCAATCAAGAACCACACGTTTTTCATTCGTGCTTCGGCCATGTTGGGTGTATTACTGGTTTGGTGTAACCATGCCTCATAATCCAGGTCGTGTACCATTTCTTTAATGGATTGCACTGGGTCATCGGTGTAGCAGCGCTTGGTGGTGTTTTGTATCCAGTTGCCAAAACGTTGCAGTTTATCCAGCGCTAATGGCGCTAATATTTGCTCTAGGCCTAACTCTGTTGATGCACTCATTAAACTCAGTTGACGCCGACCCGCATACTCAGTGAGCTTTTCAAGGGTAGACGGCCCAATTTGGCGGCGCGGTATATTAATCACCCGTAGAAAGGCTGCGTCGTCGGTTGGATTCACGATGAGTTTTAAATAACTCATGATGTCTTTGACTTCGCTTTTTGCGAAAAACGATTGGCTGCCGCTGAGCTTATACGGCACCTGATATTGCTGCAGTTTCATTTCCATCAGACGCGATTGATGGTTACCGCGGAATAATACGGCGTAATCACGGTACTTACTTTGGTGGCGCAAGCGATGTTCGATGATCTCGGTGGCAATGCGTTCAGCTTCGTTGTCTTCGCTTTTGCATTTCACGATGCGGATTGGGTCGCCATAGCCTTTGTCAGACCAAAGTTTCTTCACAAATTCATGGGGGTTGTTTTCAATGACCTGGTTCGCCGCATTAAGAATTAAACCGGTAGAGCGATAATTCTGCTCAAGCATGACGACTTTTAAATTAGGAAAGTCGGTTTTTAGTAGGCTTAAGTTTTCAGGTTTGGCCCCGCGCCAAGCGTAAATAGATTGATCGTCATCGCCTACCACGGTGAACTTGCCGTGATGGCCCACCAGTATTTTCACCAGCTCATACTGGCTGGTGTTGGTATCTTGATACTCATCTACCAGTAAATAGCGGGTATTTTTTTGCCATTTTTCGCGCACCGCTTGGTTGTTCATAAACAGTAACGTGGGCACACGAATCAGATCATCGAAGTCCACCGCGTTATAGGCTTTAAGGCTGCGGTCATAGCTGGCATAGGTTTGCGCCACCAGCATTTCTTGTGGGGTTTGTGCCATTTGAATGGCTTGCTCTGGGGTGAGCAGGTCGTTCTTCAGGGTACCGATGGCTTGTTTGATCATGTCCACCATATCGCCATCGGCATCGTGTTCGCGGTGCATGATGTCCTTGAGTAAGGATTTGGTATCGCCATCATCAAAAATTGAAAACCCCGGGCGAATCCCCAAATGCTTGTGCTCTTTACGAATGATGTTTAAACCCAGGTTATGGAAGGTCGAGACGGTTAAGCCGCTGGCGGCTTTTCCCTGCACCAGTTTCGCCACACGTTCTTTCATCTCTTTTGCTGCTTTATTGGTGAACGTCAGTGCGGTGATGTTACGCGCGGGCACGCCGCACTGCTCAATGAGATAGGCGATTTTTGTGGTGATTACGCTGGTTTTACCTGAGCCCGCCCCAGCCAATACCAATAGCGGGCCATCGATATGTAAAACAGACTCTTTTTGGCGGGGATTTAAGTGATTCACAAAGACTTCTTGATTAACAATTGAGGGCGCAAGGTTATCAAAAATCGGGCCTGTTGATTAGTCCTTTGATTACATCGAATGGTTATATCCGCCGGGGCATTATGTGCTCAATTGGAGCTGGCGGTATTGGGCGCTGGGCTGAGCCTGCGCTCCATTTGCCGATAACTCAGTGCTTCTAGAATGTGTGCTTTTTCAATTTGAATCGCCCCATTTAAATCGGCAATGGTGCGAGCCACTTTAATAATACGATGATAGGCGCGGGCACTGAGCCCAAGTCTATCAAGGGCGTCTTCTAATAAACTGCTCAGCTCAGTGGGTAATGGACAAATCTCATTGAGCTTTTGTTGATTGAGTTGGGCATTGGTACAGTGTTGGCGCTGCATTTGAATTGCACGGGCTTGTTCGACTCTGGCCTTTACATGGGCGCTACTTTCACTTTGCTCTGTGCTGGATAGTAGCCCTTTGGCCAGTGCCGGTACTTCAATTTGAATATCAATTCGATCCAATAATGGGCCCGATACTGCGCTTTGATACTTCAGTGCTTTGGCTTCTGAGCAATCCCCACATCGTTTATTGGGCTGTTTTAAATACCCGCATGGGCAAGGGTTCATGGCACTGATGAGTTGAAAGTCCGCCGGATAATCCACTTGCTGGGCCGCCCGGCTAATACTGATATGGCCAGTCTCCAACGGTTCACGCAACACATCCAACACATGGCGGCTGAATTCGGGGATTTCATCTAAAAACAGCACGCCATGATGGGCCAGTGATATTTCCCCAGGTTTTGGGTGCGTCCCGCCGCCCACTAAAGCCACACCAGAAGACGTATGATGTGGCTGGCGAAAAGGTCGAGTCGTAAAATAAGGTCGCACCGGCTGGTTTGAGACACTATAAAGGGAGGCCACTTCTAACGCCTCTTGTTCATTCAGCGCAGGTAATATGCCTGGTAAACAATGGGCCAGCATACTTTTACCGGTACCTGGCGGGCCGCTCATAAGAAGGTTATGACCACCAGCGGCGCAGATCTCCAAGGCGCGTTTAGCATGATGCTGACCTTTCACTTGGGCAAGGTCCGGCCCGTAATAGGTTTCTTGCACAATGGGGGCGATGTTTAAGCCCTTAAGGCTTTGCTGCTTGGCTAGGTGAGCACAAATTTCTAATAGGTGATCACAGGTGAAATGCTCACCACGGCTGAGACTGGCTTCTTCGGTATTAATCGTGGGGAGAATAAGTGTGTGCTTGGCTGCGGTGGCATTTAAGGCGGCAGGTATGACGCCAGCCACGCCTCTTACCGCACCTGTTAGCGCCAGCTCACCAATGAATTCATAATCGGCAAAGCGGTCTTTAGGGATTTGCTCGCTGGCGGCTAGAATGCCAAGGGCGATGGCGAGGTCAAAGCGGCCGCCTTCTTTAGGTAGATCAGCGGGGGCTAAATTTACGGTAATGCGGCTAGCCGGAAATTCAAATCCGCTGTTTAAAATGGCACTGCGCACGCGATCTTTGCTTTCTTTCACCGCAGCCTCAGGCAAACCAACAATAGAAAACGCTGGCAGTCCATTGGAAAGGTGCGCTTCAACATGCACTAAAGGCGCTTCAATACCCACTTTTGCGCGGGAATACACAACGGCTAACGACATGGGCATCCTTGCGGTCGATAGAGTAAAAGACAAAGTAGGCTTCAGTGTAATGTTCTGAGACTAATGCAGAATCAGAACAAAGTATGAAATCCCCGAAGCCTAGGGCTTGAGTTGTGCTTCCATGTTGGCAACTTGCTTCTCAAGTGCATCCAATTTTTCACGTGTGCGCAATAAAACCGCTTGTTGAGCATCAAATTCGTCACGGCTAACCACGTCTAACTTGTTCAGTTGGCGAGCCAATACTTGTTGAATATTGTGCTTCATATCTTGGCTGGCTTGTTCAGGCAGTAGTGCACTGATTTGTGACGCAATTTTGTCTAATAATTCAGCTTTCATGTTGGTCTCCTTTTGACCATTGAGTGTATCACAACCCTAGGTTTTATCAGGCCTATACACTAGTAGTTAGACCTGGCTTGCCATTTTTGTCTAATTCTTTAGAAACGGGGATTATTCGTTTGTTTTGCTTGAAATGAGGTAGGTAGACAGCATAAGTTATTCTCATGGTTCAATATGGTGCTTGCCAATTCTGGCGGGTTTAAATATTGCACTAAATTTGAGCTACCCTTGTTGTTGTGCATCAAAATAGAGCGCCTCGACTGGTGGTTTTGTGAGCAAAACTTATCTAAGCCCTTTATATACGGGGCTTGAGCAAAGTTGGTCTCAAGATTGCTAAAAGAGTGCATAGGTGAAATATCTGTTTTGTTTTGTGCGCTAATTATGAGCGGTTTGCTTGAATAATAAGCCAAAGGCGAAATTCGCTGGGCACACAATAAAAACAAACCTTTTAAGGAATATTTATGAAAACTCTATCTAAAGCGGTTGCTGTAGCTTCTCTACTTTCTGCGGGCCTAATGGGCGCGCAAGTTGCGAATGCAGAAGTTGAACTATCTGCTCAGTTAGATTCAATCTACCTTTTCCGTGGTCAAGATCAAGACGTTGGCGGGTTGATTTCTGCTGCCATTGATTATTCACATGAGTCTGGTTTATATGCCGGTACGTGGATCGCTTCGGCACCTGAATACGATGCTTATGTTGGTTTTGCAATGGAAGCGGGTGACGTTGAATTAGACCTAGGCGTAACCTCTTACGCTTACCCTAATGCAGGTGATGGTGTTGATAGTGCAACGGGTCTTGGTGAAGAAGTAGAAGCTTACCTGAATGTTGGTTACATGGGCGCAAGCGTTCATTATTCTCATGGCTTAGAAGTATTAGAAGATACTTCTTACATTGCGCTTGGCTATGAAGTAGATAATATCAGCGTTACTTACGGCATGTTCGATGCTGAAGATGCTGATGGCGCAACTTATTCTCACATTGATTTAAGCTATGGCTTAAGTGATGAGCTGACTTTAACGTTGTCAAAATCTATGGATGACAGTTCTGATGCTGCAATTGCTGCTGAAGAAGCTGCTGTTGAAGATTTACAAGTTCTTGTAACTTATGCGTTGCCTATTCAATAAGGCAATATAATCGATAAAGCTGAACCAAATGGTTCAGCTTTATTATTTTCTCAAGGAGTTTGATATGAAATTGGTTACGGCCGTTATCAAGCCATTTAAATTAGACGACGTGCGTGAAGCACTCTCTGAAATTGGCGTTCAAGGCATTACCGTGACAGAAGTGAAAGGCTTCGGTCGTCAAAAAGGTCACACTGAATTGTACCGCGGTGCAGAATACGTGGTGGACTTCTTACCTAAAGTAAAACTTGAAATTGCAATCGACGACTCTCTTACTGACAAAGTGATCGAAGCGGTTTCTAAAGCAGCTAACACTGGCAAAATCGGTGACGGCAAAATTTTCGTGACAGCCCTAGAACAAATCGTACGTATT
>NYTP01000149.1 GCA_002683575.1 Bermanella sp. | reverse complement strand
TGTCTATTTAAGTGCCGCAAAAATTTGGTTAAACGGCCCACTCAATCGCACTGCCCTACTGAATGCGAACCTTCGTTACAGTAAAGCAAACCAATTAGGCTTACTCGGTTATGGCACCGCTGCGAACGACGACGCGCAGCTTTTATTAGAATTAGCCGGTGCGGTGTTTATCAACCGGCGTGTGGCTGTGGGCATGGAGTACCGACAAAAGCCAGACAATATTAACGGCGTCAAAGAAGATGATTGGCAGGATCTATTTATTGCATATTTCCCGAGTAAATCCGTTTCTTTAACACTCGCTTATTTACAGCTGGGTGAAATCGCAGGATTAAAAGATCAAGACGGTTATTACTTTTCACTCCAAGCCGCATTTTAGGAACATCATGAAACTCATTATTATCCTATTCATCAGTTGCACTTTAGCCGCTTGTGGCTCGCTGCAAACACAGCCTCCGTTATTTCAACAACTAGGAGGCAAACCTGGCATTGCTAAACTCACTGATGCCTTCATCGAAGCAATCCAGTACAACAAGCAAACCCTACCTTACTTTTTAGAGTCGGATATCAACCGTTTCAGAACCAAATTTATTGAGCAGATTTGCATGATCAGCGGCGGTCCTTGTAAATACACAGGAGACTCTATGGCCGATGTGCATGGCGGTATGAATATAAATGAAGCGCACTTTAATGCATTGGTAAACGATTTAATCATGGCCATGGAGGCCATTGAATTACCCACCAGTACCCAGAATCAATTACTCAGTCTGCTTGCGCCCATGCGCAAAGATATTATCTATCGCTAAAAATCAAAACCAAGGTTCTCTGGCTGACCTGCACCCAGTTGCCAATCGATGGGCTCACGCCCATGCTGTTGCAAATACGCATTAGCTTGAGTAAAACAACCCGAGCCTAAAAACGCTGAGAACGTCTTGCCTTGTTTTGTCGCCCCCAAAGGGCTTGGATGAGACGTTTGAATGACACAATGTTTTGTTGTGTCCACCTTGGCACACACATCATGGGCAAACCGCCCCCAGGCTAAAAACACCACGTTTTCTTTGTGTTGATTAATATAGTCAATGCAACCCTGGGTAAAGGTTTCCCAGCCTTGTTTGGCATGACTGGCTGGCTCTGATTCTCGCACCGTTAGGCACGAGTTTAATAGTAATACGCCCTGCTGCGCCCAAGCCTCTAAATTACCAGAGTCGGGGATCGCCATACCTAAGTCACGGTTGAGCTCTTTAAAGATATTTTTCAGCGATGGCGGAATTTTCACATTATCTTGCACACTGAACGACAAGCCGTGCGCTTGCCTTGCGCCGTGATATGGATCTTGCCCCATGATTACCACTCGCACAGAGTCCAGGCCCGTTAACTTAAACGCATTCCATACTTGATTCACTGGCGGGTAAACATGACTCGTTTGATATTCTTGCTCAACAAACTTCAACAAACCTTGCATATACGGTTTGTTAAGTTGAGTTGCAAAGTAGTCTTGCCAAGACGCGTCGATGTATTGTGCTGGATTAATATTCAAAACGAGTACTAGTCTTCATCAATATTCGAATCATGAGACTGTTTTTCTGCTTCCATTTGCGCTTTAGACACTACAAACAAACGATAAATGAAAATCGTAAAATACGGCATGACCACCACGTTAATGGCGAACTCTAAAATGCCTTGTGCCATTGATCCCACGGCCACCATCAAGCTCACTAATACGATAGCTAGAATATACGCCAGCATCACTAAGCTTAATAACATGAAGCTTCTGAAAATGAATTTATTCTTCTTAATCAGCTGATTACTGGCCTTAAGAGCATCAAACGGCGTGGTGCCTTCTACCAAGGTAAAATAAACCGAAAAGAAACAACGATACAAATAAAAGCTAATTGGGATAGCAATAACAATGGCCACTAATGTCGCCTGTAATTGCTCATTAGAAATACCGGCTGCCAATAAGCTTCCTACAATCACAGCAGGAATACTAATCACCGCCGCACCCAAACCAAACACAATACTGGTGCCCGCAATGGGAAAAAACTTTTGTAAGGTTAAACGAAAGGCATCCGCCAGGCTGTCGTTTTGATCTTGGGAAAACTGATGAATCAATACCATCATATAAGCGGAAAAAAACATACTAACCACCATGGTCACCAGCATACCCAGTACGCTTACCTGACCGCCACCAGAGGCCATTAACATCAATAAAGGCGATAAACTGGAAGCAACACTCAACCAAAATGCTTTATTAAATATACGCCCATAAAAGGTAAAACTTTGTTTTAGAATATCCGTCGCGGTTACACTCATACTCACTACATCTCAAATCATTATTAACACTGTGGCCAGTATATCCACAGCAAGAGGCAGATGCGAGTGATGTTGCCAACAAAGCGACACATGGTTTTATCAGGTATAACCCACTTCACATCTCAAACAACAACACCCACAAAAAAGCCCGTATACCCAGTCAATACAACCACTGGGATAACGGGCTTGAATACTAAACCGTTCTGCGGCTTATTTTAACGGACGCATGTGTGGGAACAAAATCACGTCTTTGATGGTTGGGCTGTCAGTAAACAACATCATCAAACGGTCGATACCAATACCCTCACCAGCGGTTGGCGGCATACCGTATTCCAATGCTTGGATGTAGTCCGCATCGTAATGCATGGCTTCGTCATCACCGGCGTCTTTTTCGTCAACTTGACGTTGGAAACGCTCTGCTTGATCTTGTGCATCGTTCAGCTCAGAGAAACCATTGGCTAATTCACGGCCGCCCACAAAGAATTCAAAGCGGTCAGTGAAAAATGGGTTGTCATCACTACGGCGGGCAAGTGGTGATACTTCCCATGGGTAAGCGGTAATGAAGGTTGGCTGATCAAGTTTGTGCTCAGCGGTTTCTTCAAAGATTTCACATAACCACTTACCTGGGCCCCAAACGCTTTGCTTAGCTTCTTCTTTAATGCCCACTTGTTTGGCGTATTCTTTTAGCTTCTCAATATTGTTTTCACAATCTTGAATTACCGCAGGATCAAAGTCTGGGTTATATTTAATTACCGCGTCGGCCATGGTGATGCGCGTAAACGGCTGTTTAAAGTCGTAAACCACTTCAGATGTGACATTGCCCTCTGCATCCTTGGTGGTGTTTACAATATCCGTTGTGCCCATTACATCTTGTGCAAGAGTACGCAGCATGTCTTCTGTGGTATCCATAAGGTCATGATACGTGGCATACGCTTGATAGAATTCAATCATGGTGAACTCTGGGTTATGGCGCGTCGACAAACCTTCGTTACGGAAGCTGCGGTTAATTTCGAATACACGCTCAAAACCACCAACCACTAAACGCTTAAGGTTAAGCTCTGGCGCGATACGCAAGTACATGCCTAAATCCAGCGCATTATGGTGCGTTTCAAACGGCTTAGCCGTGGCACCACCTGGGATCACTTGCAGCATCGGAGTTTCCACTTCCATGAAATCACGATCGCTCAAATATTTACGAATACCGGCTACTAATTTCGAACGGATTTTAAATAAATCACGAGTATCGTTGCTCATGATTAAATCCACATAACGCTGGCGATATTTGGTTTCTTGATCCGCAAGGCCGTGGAATTTATCCGGTAACGGACGCAACGACTTAGTTAACATAACTAGGTCTTCTACCTGGGTAACGTTAACGTACAATTCGCCTTTACCTGATTTGTGCAAGGCACCGCGAGCACCGATGATATCGCCTAAATCGTAAACGCTTTTGTAATTAATTTCTTTTTGTACGGCTTTATCCACATACACTTGAATGGTGCCAGACGTGTCTTGGATTTGAGCAAACGGCCCACGTTGAAACATGATGCGACCGGCAACCGCTACTTGATTGTCTTGCGCTTCTAAGGTTTCTTTATCCAGTTCGCCAAACTGCGCTTGTAGTTTAGCGGCCACGTGTTTTCGGTCAAAATCGTTCTTATGGCCGTTAGCAGCACAACCCTCACGCAGTGCATCCAATTTTGCACGACGTTCAGCGATCAATTTATTTTCATCACGTGGTTCAGTCATTTTCTTACCTTAATTTAACGCCAAGCCTTTCATAAAAGAGCCTGTCGCATTGTTTAAATTCTATTTTAGTTTAATGGGTTGCGAATCTCGTGTAACGCGGATTTAACCCAGCCTACAAACTGTGCTTTTAATCATGCTGTGTTAGGCAGTGCCCAACCTACTTAACAGATCGCTTCATATAGATTGTCTGTGGGAGGGCGCTTGCGCGCGATATTATCCATTTATCGCGCGCAAGCGCCCTCCCACAAATTATGTTTTTATCAAAGACCCGCTTTAAGCGAAGCTTCCATGAAGGGATCCAACGCCCCATCCAACACCTGCTGGGTATTTCGATTTTCTACGCCGGTTCTTAAGTCTTTGATTCGTGAATCATCTAATACATACGATCGAATCTGTGAGCCCCAGCCAATGTCGCTCTTAGAATCTTCCAGTGCCTTGTTCTCGGCATTACGGATCATCAATTCACGTTCATACAGTTTTGCTTTTAACTGCTTCATGGCTTGGTCTTTGTTTTTGTGCTGCGAACGCTGGTTTTGACACTGGGTCACGGTATTGGTGGGAACGTGAGTAATACGCACCGCCGACTCCGTGGTGTTAACGTGCTGGCCACCGGCACCGGATGCACGGTATACGTCTATTTTTAAATCTGCAGGGTTGATATCGATTTCGATATTGTCATCAATTTCAGGGGCCACAAACACAGATGCAAATGACGTATGACGACGACCACTGGAATCAAATGGCGATTTACGCACTAAACGGTGCACGCCGGTTTCGGTACGTAACCAACCAAATGCGTACTCCCCTTCAAAGCGGATCGTCGCGCCTTTAATGCCCGCCACATCACCGGCGGTCACTTCCATTAATTCAACTTTGAAGCCTTTAGCCTCACCCCAGCGTAAATACATACGCAAGATCATCTCAGCCCAATCTTGTGCTTCGGTACCACCGGAGCCTGATTGAATATCTAAGTAGGCGCTGCTTGGGTCCATTTCACCTGAGAACATACGGCGAAATTCAAGCTTTTCTAATAAGGCTTGCAGGCTTTCTAATTCAGACTCAACCTCGGCAACGCTGTCGGCATCGTCTTCTTCTACGGACATTTCAAGCAGTTCTTGGCAATCATTAAGCCCGGTATCCATTCCATCAATGGTATTCACAACCGCCTCAAGGCTTGAGCGCTCACGGCCCAGCTCTTGGGCTTTGTCCGGCTCATTCCAAATAGCAGACTGACCTAGCTCTAATTCAACTTCTTGGAGGCGCTCGGCCTTTGTATCGTAGTCAAAGATACCCCCTAAGCATGTCAGTACGTGCTTTAAGGTCTTTAATCTGGTTGATAATCGGTTGAACTTCCAAGGAAACTCCTAGGGACTGGCCAAAATAAAAAATAGGGCGGAATTTTACCCAAATTGGACCATTAAAAATAGATCACCAAACAAAGAAAATCCCGCTCAAAGCCCTGTAGAAGCCATTAACTGCCTAGAAATACAGAGAAAACCTGAACAGACCACTGTTAAGACACTTTCATCCAAACACAGTCTAATCCGTCCAGCAGCATATGAATTAACAAACCCACACCCACCCAGCCTAGCCAGGCATCAAATGGTTTAATCGAGCCTTTTAACAAGCGCTTTACAACAGGCCAAACCGTCATCAGCGCATAAAAGCTAATGGGTAGCATTTGATGCAAGGGATGAAAAAAGATACTGCAACGATTCGGCGCATAAATAGGCGTTGCCAATAAGTGATCAATGTCCACAGCCATGGTCGCCACAAGCACCAGCCAAACCCCTTTCCAATGGGCCTTGGGCACAAACACCAATGCCACTAGCATGGGCACTAATACATGTAAGATCAGATGAATAATTGAGCGCTGTTCATTAGTAAACTGTAAGATCAGTTCAAACATAATTAGCTGCGGTATAAGGTTTTAATCAGGTGATAACCAAACTGAGTTTTAATGGGCCCATGGATTTTTAAGATGGGGCGCTTAAACACCACCTCATCAAAGGCTCTTACCATATCCCCTTTTTGAAACTCACCTAAATTGCCGCCATTTTTTTTACTTGGGCAGGTGCTGTATTTCTTCGCAAGTGTCGCAAAGTCTTCACCCTTAGCTAAACGCTCTTTTAGCTTCTCGGCGAGGGCTTTATCTTTCACTAAAATATGACACGCACTGGCAACTGGCATAAACACTCCATCAATCTAAATAAGAATTAACGGCATTTTACCGTATAATCATGCAATTGATGATTAACATTTGTAACCGCAGAACAATTAGGTGAACCATGGCTTTAACCGCAAGTATTTTTAAAGTGCAACTGCACATCAGTGACATGGACCGCCATTACTACCAAAGCCATACCGTCACCCTAGCCCAGCACCCAAGTGAAAACGATTTACGTATGATGGTGCGCTTAATGGCATTTGTGCTCAACGCCCACGAAGAACTGAGCTTCACTAAGGGCCTTAGTACCCAAGACGAGCCGGATGTGTGGCACAAAACCCTAAGCGATGAAATTGAACTGTGGATAGAGCTGGGTCAACTGGAAGAAAAACGCTTACGCCAAGCCTGCGGCAAAGCAAAAAAGGTCATCATTTATACCTACAACGATAAACAAGCGGGCCCTTGGCTGACTCAGATGCAACCGCACTTTTCTCGTCAAAAGTCCCTTGAAGTGTTTCATATCAACAGCGAGGCCAGTGAGCAACTGGCAAAACTTGTGGCAAAAAACATGGAGCTTCAAGTGAGTATTCAAGATGGTGAAGTGTTTGTGAGCAGCGAACAAGGGGATGTTACATTTACGCCTGAGCAGCGTTTTCCAGCTTGATAAGCAAGCTCTGTATTAGAAGGCGCTCGCTCTCAAAAACATTCTAAGCATTGTGCGGGTTCGTACAATTAACACCACTTGCCAAAATCCCTGTACGAGTTGCGCACCTGCGCACGAATAATATCTGATTCACCCGCATGTGCGGGATCGTACAAATAGCACCACTTGCAAAAGCCCTGTACGAGTTGCGCACCTGCGCACGAATAATAT
>NYTP01000148.1 GCA_002683575.1 Bermanella sp. | reverse complement strand
TACAAGCCATGCTTTTTTAAATGGTAAGTGTACATAGGCGCTTATAAACGCAAGTGGTACGCCGATTAAAATTGAGCCTAAAACAGTTAAGCCCATTAACGATAGGGTGTTTCCTAAAATTTTTAAATTATGGCTATCAAAAACGGTACTAGCATCGCTTGCAAGTACCATTAATATAAAAACAGGGGTAAGCGTAATGAGCGCTGCAAGCAGCGCCATTGGGTAAGAAGCGGGTAGTCGCATTATAAAACGCCGTTATTTCTCATCAAATCGATGGTAGGTCGTAAATCTGCCAATTGGGTTAAATCTATCTTCGGCGGTGAAATATTAGCGAGCGATGGTAATCCATCGGGTTGACTAATGTTATTTATTAGCGGAATTTCGTACGCTTCAGTTGCTAAATAACCTTGTACTTCTTTACTAAGTAAATAACGCATAAAGTTAGTAGCAAGTGGATCGTCATTCAAGGCAAGTACGCCCGATGCATTAACTAAACATCCTGCATCGTTTTGAGTAAAGGCTAAATCGAGTTTTGCATCCGGTTTGCCTGATTTAAGGCGAAGAGTGTAATAGTGATTAGCAAAGCCAATATCTACTTCACCGCGTTCAACACCCATAACTACACCCAGTTCACCAGCGTAGGTTTTAGAGCGTTTTTGAACTTTTTTAAGCCATTTAGCGGTTTTGTCATCGCCTTCTAAAATTCTCATTGCGGTTACAAACGATTGAAAAGACGCATAAGCCGGCGCCCAACCAATACTCAAGTCGCTGTCAGCAATTTCCATAATACTTGTAGGAATTTGATCTTTCGTTAAGCGAGAGGTGTTGTAAGGCAATGTTCTAATGCGCCCAGTTACAGGAGCCCATTCTTTGTATCTAAATTGCGGCTGTAACTGCTCAGATAAATCAGTAGGAATTTTTTGAGCAAGCCCAGCGTCGGTTACTAAACCAATAGCGCCAGAATCTACAGCCCAAAATATATCAGCGCGTTTAACGCCGGCTTTAGCTTCGGCAACAATGGTATTAGCGAGTGCAGCAGTTGGACCTCGGCGTATGCCTAACTTAAAGTCTGGATTTCTTTTTTGAATAGCTTGTAATACGTTTTCGTATAAACCGCCTTCACCACGGCCTAAATATAAGGTGAGTTCACCTTTAAGCTTGGGTAAATCATCAACAGAAACAGGGTTTGCTATATTGGCTGCTAGTGCGCGAGAAAGAGGAAGTGGCAATGAGCCAACAACCCCTAATGCAGCTAACCCTTGTATAAAGGTCCTACGCTTCACTTAAAATACATCCTTACGCGACTTCTCTGCTTTTTCTATAAGCGTTTTAGCGCGGTCTAATTTGGTTTGCATATCACTTACCACATTTCGTACGTCATCTACGCTTTTTCCATTTTTAATTGCTTGTGGCAGTGTTACGTTAAAGTCTTTTTCCAGCACTTCAACTAAGTTGGCATCTTGTTCGATAAGCGTACCTTCTACGCCTTCAAATAGGTGTAGGTAAGTATCGTGAACAATGTCGGTGGCTTCGTCTTGTAGACGTTCAGCAAATTTAGCGACTACTCGGTCTAGCTTGTGCTTAATTTCATCAATTGTTGCACTTTGTGTCATTTCTTCTGTAGCCGTTGCTTTAACGCTTTCTAACAAGCCTTTTTGCTGGAATTTTGCGGCAAGCTTAACAGCACCAAGGCCTTGCCACAAGGCTATGTTCATTGCTTCTTGCTCTTTACGTACTTCTGCAGCTGGTTTACCATTTTCGATGGCCATTTTTACGCCATATATACCTTGCCAAATAGATGCGTAAACAGGTACGTAGTTTGTTTCAATTGCGCTGTGGAACTTAACAGACTCCCAGTATTCAATTAAATCGTCAGTTTTAACCGCTTTAACGCCTTTTTTATCGTAGTCGCTTACCATGGTATCCACTTTACCTACCATCCATTCAACTTCTTCAGCGTAACTTTTTAGGTTAGCTTGAAGGTGATTTACATGCTCACCAATTGGGCCATTAGCAAGTACTGGCTGTGCCATAAAAGCTGAAGCAAGTAAAAGGCTTGCACCTAAGCTTTTAGCTGGTTTAAATAATAAATTCATTGCAGAAGAGTCCATAAAGGTAATTGTAAATGATAGACATTATCATATCCATAATGATTGCCAAAATCAATATATCTATATTTACTCGTAAAATCCCATTTTTCTCTTTGATTTAAATAACTTAATGTCATGTAAGAAAGCTTACTTTGTAGCGATTATAAATGTTACTACTAAGCAGGTTTATTTTTTCGCAGATTGGCGAGAATTTTAAGCTGCTTTTGTGAGCAACTTAAAACGCATGATTTTATTTAGTTAAGTTTACGTTTTTTACTAATCTTATTTTTTCACCATCTACATCTAAATATGCTGTAATATTTGCACGAGTGAGCTCACTGTTATTAGCTAATTCAAAGTGATAGGTTCTGCTCTCATAAGGTTCTATTTTCACCTTTTGTTTGAGTTCTTTTATTACTAAAGGTTTTAAATCAGAAATAGCAGAAAGAGTGAGCGTACCATCAGTTTTACCTGAATATGGTCCTGTAAGCGTTACGCTGAAAACACCTATGTTTTTATTGTTTTTGGTGTACTTATATTTCATTCCAACACCATTAAAGGGCATTAGAGATTCACGAAAATGTGATTGATAGCTAAGTGACTGCCATTGTAGTTTTTGGTCAACCTTTAAACTTTTAGCGCCTTGGACTTTCGTTAAATCGAGATTATGAGTGCCGGGTTTTAGCGCGTTACTTATTTTTTGTTTTGCAATAACATTCCCTTTAGTATCTAAAAATTGAATGTTAGCTGAAATCTTTAGTTCAAAATCTGTGGGGTTGTAAACTCTTAAAAAAGCATCACTTTTATTAAAGTATATACTTGAATCAATACCAGAAAGCGCTCTAAAACCAATATCACCTAATCGATTCATGTAATCGTTAAGCTTTAAGTTTAACTCAGAGTTAATAGTTGTATGGTGTTTTTTATCTGTTAGCTTTGCCATTAATTTACTTAATTCAAGCTCACAATTTGTTAGTTTAAAGACATGAATTTGGCACGTTCTGAATAAGCGGCTTAGTAAATTATAATTTTTAAACACCCAGGGATTAGGTATTTGGGCAACAGATGGCTGTGTATTACTAAATGAGTTAGCAGGATATAAATAAGGGGTAAGTAAATGGTTGTTGTTTCTACTTAGTAAGCTGATTTTTTTGGTGTTTAATGTTGTTAGTATATCACGAGCGATAGGCAGAATAATTTGCTGCTCTATTAATTTATTATTTAGTGCAGTTAAGGTGATTTTTATATGTGCCTCCTCTAAAGAAAGCAGGATGGCAATAGATTTATTTTTAATTAAGGCCTCCCTAATTTCAGGTGTTAAGCCTAGCTGTAATGAACTAAATTTATTTATATTTTGCCCATTTATATGCAAGCGTTCACCATCAACGATTATAAATTCCAACAACTGATCATCATTTATTTGTTCTTTCCCAATAAAACGCTGCCTATATAGTTGATTATGCTTGCTACGTTTTGCTTGTAAAGCAACACCGACTTCGCTTCGGCGTATCTGTGATTGTTCAAAACCGATTAAAACAGCCACTTGGTTTTTGTTAGAAATATTTATAATCTGATTCGATAATGGCCCAGGAAAATCCATGACAGGGTGGGTCTGTTTTCTCGGTGGGTTAATATCTAAACGAGATAAATCAGTTGAGTCTGTATTTCGTAACCAATAAGAAGCCCCATCTTGCTCCCATGGTCCTGACACTATATGAAAACTTGGCTTAATATTTTGTACAAAATCAGCGAAGCCTTGTTCAATTGCTTGCCAATCTTTAAAAGTGTGTTTAAGTAATGAGTTAGCCGTTGAAAGGGTTGACTCACTATGGGGGTTAGCTAGCCTAAGCTGCTTTAAAAAGTAAGCAAAAAATTGTGCTCGCTCTGGTGAACTTAAAAGATAATGAATGATAAAAAAATTAAGACCGCGTTTAAGTGCAGGATCATCGTTAATTTGTTCAATAGTGGGTTTGTTGTCGCTGTAATACTGTTTTAAGCCCATCTCTATATAGTTCATTGGGGCACGATCAAATACCATTACTGTTAGTTGTTTCAGATTTGGATCATAAACATGATGAGCAACTGAATCAGCTAGACCTTCTGTTATCCAATTGGGTGCCCATGTAGAATGGCCATTTAATGCCATATGAAATGCATGCATTGTTTCGTGGATCACGATGTAGCGCTGATGATGCTCTCTATGACTAGGGAAGTTGTAACCTGCGCGATTATAATACATGGTTTCACCACCAGCTGTTTTATGAACGCCACGTAAAAAACCATCATCAAGCATAGCTTCACGGACTCTTGAACGACTACTACCATAAACCACAGCAATCCGTTGGCGTTCAATATTAGGTGGCTCCATCCCAAACAACGCAACATAGTGTGGATAAGACATCTCTAATAACTCTAAATATAGCTTTACTTTTTCTTCAGGTAGGTCACTTTTAAGTGCAAAGTGCTTGCTTATCCACCAATTATAACCTCGGCTATTAGCAATTTTACTCTCACTATAAGTGTAGGGAACTTCTTTACCCAAAAACTTAATATCTATGTCCTTTAGTGTACTTGTGTAACCGTTCACTGCTATATCAGCTTTTAATGGTGCTGGTGTTATTGGTTTAATAGGATTTTTAATATAAGTCGCTGCTTGTGGTTGGCAAGCTACAGTTAAAAATGCGAGTAGTAGAAGGATTATACTTTTTATCATTATCGTCACCTTGTATTTATGTATATTGTATACAATAAATGGTATGGTGTATGGGTTTAAAAGTAAACTAATAATAACGTTTACATACTTAACTTACCCTTTAAAATGTGAGTTAAAAACATGCAGAGTTTTAGGTTTATACAGCGATTATTTACTTGTAAGGCAGAGGGTGACGAGGGCTTAGTTGACACAAACCGCAGAGAACTTTAACTTAATTAGTACACGCATAAAGTGGCATAATAACAGCACAGTTTGAGCAACTGTGCTGTTAAATATTATATTATATAGCCGAATTTATTTTTTGTTTATCTGGCTTACTCAGCCAAGCCAAATGGATTATCAATACTGTGTGCGGGTTCTGTAAACCATTTAGGTCCTGATTCAGTCATATAAAAGTGATCTTCTAATCGCACGCCAAATTCATCAGGTACAACTAGCATTGGTTCGTTACTAAAACACATACCTTTAGTAAGAGGGGTTTTATCACCGCCTACTAAATATGGCCATTCATGAATGTCTAAGCCAATGCCGTGGCCAGTGCGATGCGGGCAGCCAGGAGTTTGATATTCAGGACCCAACCCTTGTGCTGTTAAATAATTACGAGCTCCAGCATCTACGGCTTCACATGTTTGGCCTATTTTTGCTTCATTAAATGCAGCAATTTGTGCCGCTTTTTCATAGTTCCAAAATTGGCGCTGGCGATCGCTCGCTTCACCAAATACGTAGGTGCGGGTGATATCTGATAAGTAATCATGCACTTTACAACCAGTATCAATTAATACCATGTCACCTTTTTTTAATATTTGCGCGTCTTTTACACCATGGGGGAAAGAAGTTGCAACACCAAATAATACAATGCAAAAGTAATTGCCTGGTGCGCCTACTTTTTGGTGTGCTTGCTTTATAAACGCTTCTACTTCAGTGGTACTGATGCCTTCATGTAGCATACTGGCAGTTGCTTTATGTACCGACAGCGTCATATCCATAGCACATTGCATTAATGCAAGTTCATTGGCTGATTTATGCATGCGACAATGTGCAGTAACAGGCTGTGCATTAACTAACTTTAAGCAATTTTGGGCTTTATTAATGCCATCAAAAATAAAGAACTGTGCGCTTTCGTCAATACCAACTGTGCCATTAGCAGCAATACCCATTTCAGATAATATATTGACAAATAATGCGTATGGACTTTCATGCTCTTGCCAACCGTGAATTGGACCATCAATCACTTTAAAGCCATTTAATGAACCAATTTCAAAATACGGAGCAATATATTGCACACTACCATTAGCAGGTAAAATTGCTCCCACCAGACGCTCACTTGCATACCAACGCATTCCCGTAAAGTAAGTAAGGTTTGTGCCTGCATTTAAATATATGGCATCAATACCATTGGCCTGCATGTATTGCTGAGCTTTTTTAATTCGTTCTAGGTGCTCTTGTGGTTGAATCGGGGTTAAATCTTCAGTCACATCATTCAAACTAGCAAGTGCTTGTTCTTTGGTTTGAATGCCAATACCTTTGGTTGTCATTATACTCTCCTAGTTAATGTGCTTATTGCGCAAATGGTATGTGTGAATTACTTGCCGCTTGGGTGTTAAATCGGCATATACTATAAGGTGTTAGATCAATCTCTGCGTCTTGTCTTAAACATAAACTAGTGATTAATTCTCCTGTGACGGCACCTTGTGTTAAACCGAGATGCTGGTGGCCAAAGGCAAAAAATAAATTAGGGTGGTAAGGTGCTTCACTTATTACGGGTAATGAGTCTGACAAAGATGGTCTACAACCCATCCATATGCTACTCGGTTCTGATGAAATAGAAGAATTACTTAGCATTGCTTTTGCGTGAGGTACTAATGCAAAAGCACGGTTTTCGTTCATTTTTCGCTCAGTGCCAGCAAATTCAACAGTGCCTGCAATACGGAGTCCTTGGATCATAGGGGTCATAATAAAATTTCGTTCTGCAGACGCAACAGGCCTAGATAAGCCATAATTACTTGCTAGCATGCAGTGGTAACCACGTTCAGTATCTAATGGCACTTTATAACCTAAAGGCTCTATTAGCGATTTACTCCATGCTCCTGCTGCAACAACAACTTTATCAACGAAAAATGTTTGTTGATTATTACTGAGTATATACCCGCCGTCAGACTGCTTAATTTTAGATATTTTTTGTTGGCAAAGCTTCCCCCCTAGTACACTAAATTGTTCAGCTAAATTAATGCAAAAAAAATAAGGATCTACGCTGTGGGCTACATCTTTAAATAATAAAGCATGTGTTATTACTGCCGATAGGGTTGGCTCTAATAATTTAACCTCTTCAGCGCTGAGTAGTTCAACAGCAATACCTTGAGCTATAAAGCTATTATAAATTTTTTTTATATGTGTGAGCGATGTTGTTTCAAAAGTTAACAAACTTCCTTTTTTTGTGAGTAAGTGGGCTAAATTAAACTCATTGAGCAAGTGCTCGTATGCAGTTATAGCTCTGTTATTTAATGCTTTAAGCGCTTCTATGTTTGCACTGTAGGTTTTACTTCTCATATTTTTTGTAAACAGCCAAAACCATGGCAGCGCTTTAAAAATATAGCGCCAATCTATGCGTAGTGGACCCAATGGGTTGAATAACATACCCGGTAACTTTTTCAATAATGATGGGTGTGCAAGTGGAAAGATTTGTTCGGTAGCAAAATGCCCCGCATTACCTTTTGAACAGCCTTGAGCCAATCCATTTTCGTCATACAAAGTGACGGAAAAGCCAGCTCGTTGTAGGTTAAGTGCACAACAAATGCCAATAATTCCAGCACCAACTACAGCTATTTGTTGTTTTTTTTGTTCTGCCAAAATGTGTTACTCCACTTAATACTATTTGCGTTGTTAGCCTGTAATAAACGGGCTGTGTTGTTTTGTGTACCATTAATAATCAACGCTGTAACAACTTTAATTATTAATTATTAGTTATTTACTTACAGTGCCTTAGCATAACTTTCTTTTTTGGTTTAGAACCATGCACCTATAAATTTGTAAAATGCCACATTGGTATATTGATTATTGTATACAATATACCTATTATATCAAGTCTGAACATAAATTAGGTAATAAAAATGGCAGTAAATTGGCAAGGAGTCTCTTCAGTAATAACGACTCAGTTCAATGCAAATAACGCCGTTAATTTTGCATCAACAGTAAATGATGAACTAAATAACGAAGGCGTTCACGGCATTATTGAACTGGTTACGGCAGACAACAAAGTAGCTGTCACCTCGCTTTACAATGAAGCGTCGGCAAGCCACTTTGATTTAACAAAATTTAATTTGGACTAAGTTATGCTCAAAGGGACCTTTTTTTGTATTGACGGCCATACCTGTGGTAACCCAGTAAGGCTAATAACCAGTGGTCACCCGCAATTAAGCGGGTTGAGCATGAGTGAGAAGCGCCAGGATTTTTTGCAAAATCACGATTGGATACGCCAAGCGCTCATGTTTGAGCCTAGGGGTCACGATATGATGTCGGGCGGGTTTTTATATCCACCCACCACGGAAGATGGTGATGCAGCTATATTATTCGTGGAAACATCAGGATGTTTACCTATGTGTGGTCACGGTACGATGGGTATTGTTACCTTCGCTTTGGAGCATGGCTTATTACATGCAAAAGTGCCAGGTACTTTGCTGTTAGACACACCAGCTGGGCGTATTCATATTAACTATGAAATGACTGATGGCAAAGTACAGTGGGTAAAAATTTATAATGTACCCGCATATTTAGCACACCGCGCGATAGTTATTGAGATACCTGAGCTAGGTGAGCTTAAAGTAGATATTGCCTATGGAGGTAATTTCTACATTATTGTTGAGCCGCAGACGAATTATAAAGGCATTGAACATTTAACTGCTGGGCAAATTTTAAAGTACAGCCCTAGAGTCCGAGAAGCAATAAACGCGAAAGTTCAATGTACGCACCCGCTAGATAAAACCGTTCAAGGTGCTAGCCATGTTTTATGGACAGGCACACCTAAAAATCCCAATTCGGATGCAGCAAATGCTGTTTTTTATGGCGACAAAGCTATTGACCGTTCGCCATGTGGAACAGGTACCAGCGCACGTATGGCACAGCTTTTTGCCAAAGGACAGTTGGCTCAAGGGCAGAATTTTATTCACGAAAGTTATATTGGGAGCCAGTTTATTGGTTGTATTGAGCAAGTAACAGAAATAGCAGGCATACCAGCCATATTACCAAGTATACAAGGCTGGTCTAAAGTGACGGGCACAAGCGCGATCACCGTGGATGACGATGACCCATATGCATTTGGGTTTCAAGTAATTTAATGAGGAGCAAAGCATGACATTAACAGGACAAAGTTTAGTAGAAGGGCTGTGGCTCGGTGGTTCAGCGAATGGTGAATTTCACGCATTTTCCCCTGCGCGCAATGAAGCATTACCAACGCGCTTTTTTAATCTTAGTACGGCTGAATTAAACGGTGCGATAAAGGCCGCACAATCGGCGTTTTATCAGTACCGTAAAACCAGTTTCGCGCAACGTGCAGATTTTTTAACGTGCATCGCAGAGCAAATTTTAGTACTTGGCGATGAGCTAATTGAACAAACACAGCAAGAAACTAACCTACAACTTGCGCGTCTACAGGGGGAGCGCATGCGCACCGTAAATCAACTTAAAGCATTTGCTAGTGCATTACGTGAAAACCCTGAGTCACCTCTGGGTTTGAAAGTAGTGGATAAAGCAGATGTCACAAGAGCACCTTTGCCAAAGCCACATACTGAGCTTAACTATTTACCGTTAGGGCCCGTTGCTGTATTTGGAGCATCTAATTTTCCTTATGCCTTTTCAACACTGGGTGGAGATACTGCAGCAGCGCTTGCTGCAGGTTGCCCAGTGATTGTAAAAAATCACACAGCGCACC
>NYTP01000147.1 GCA_002683575.1 Bermanella sp. | reverse complement strand
TTTGTAAAACAAGGTGTATGGATCCGCCCTTTCGGTAAACTAATTTACCTTATGCCACCGTATATAAGTGATGACACCAGTATAAAAACACTGTGTGATGCTATTTATAATGCAATTAACAATAAGCATTACTAATACTTGTTGTTAATTTACTTACTCATATTCTTCATTAGGATTTATGCTAGGGTGTGGAGACCTTTATGGATTGAAATTTGTCTAATCTGAGGCGATTGAATTGCGGCGCGGGGTATTAATCTAGTGGGCTCGGAAACTGCTCCTGCATTGTTCTAATGGCTTACGTCCATATAAGAGTAAGTAAAAACCGAGCAAAACTTTCGCCCCCTGCTAACGCCCCTTACCAACATCCGTGGAGTAACAAAGAGCATATCGTCACTATAATATACCCAACGGGCGCGCATTTTTGCGCATTTATTCTACGTTATCGCCTACTTATGCGGAATAAACATATTCCATAGGCCCTGCTTTAAATACCAAACATACTACTGCAAATTCAACCACGAAAGATAATATGCCTAATTAGTAAAAATACTCAGTACAAGTAAGGATAAGCCAGCGCAAAGCCAGATATGGCCAAATTTTTGCCATATTAGCGCGTTTTTATACACTCTGTGTGGGTTGTCTTTATCAACTAATAAGGAACAAGGCTCTCCTTGTTTATATAATTTAAATAACGATTCATCTAAGTCAACTACAACACTGTGAATATCGCCATTGTAATTAAAGCTTACCAACATTGATTGTTGCTGCGCGCATTCTAATGGTAATACACGTGTGTTTATTACGGAGGTAATGTTACTAATTGCACATACTCGCCAATGATGTTTGTTTATCTTACATTTCATCCATCTGAAAAATGGTAATAAACCGGCAGCTATAAAACACATCCCTAAGATTACAAGTATATTACTCATTACATATTAGCCTTCTAATAATTGATAAGCACTATGCGCTGCAATTAAGTCGCTAAGTCCAGTACCGACCGATTTAAATAGCGTCATATCTTTATTATTTAAACGGGCATTCTTGTTCTGGATTGCCAATTCGGATAATTCTGCGCAAATTTCGTGTGCGCAAAACACACCCTCTTTAATTGGCAAGAGTAATTCGCCAGCCTCAGCAAGTACGTTTACTTTACTATCAACATATACATTGCTGCGAATAATTGTGGTTGAGTCACATTCACGTTGTTCACTATGGTGATTACCAATTAAATCAATATGAGTGCCTTGGTTTAACCAAGACCCTTTAAATAAAGGTGTTGGCGATCCCGTTGCACAGCTAATCACATCAGCACTGTAAACAACTTCCTTCGTGCTTTTACCAATGACGAACTCCATATTAGGAAATGCCTGCTCTAGGGTATGTTTTAACGCCGCCACTTTTTGAGCATTTCGTGCAATAAGTGTTACTTTCTCAAAATTACGCACCGATATATGTGCTTTAATCATATATAAAGCTAAATTTCCGCTACCAAAAAATACTAAGTGTTTACTGTTTTTTCTGGATAAATACTGGCTTGCTAATGCAGACACAGCTGCAGTTCGCCAAAGCGTAATACGCGTGCCATCGACTAATGCTAATGGTTCACCATGATTGCGAGAAAATAGCATTATTTTAGAATAGAGCGATTGATATTCTGTTTCTGTGTTTGTAGGAAAGTAAGTAAACGCCTTAACGCCAATAACATGTTCATTCCATGCGGGTAATATCGCAAAAGCATCATGATTTGACTTGTCTGTATTAAGTTCGTACACATTACGTTTAGGCATACAAAAAGCAGATGCAAAACCCTTTTGGAGTGCTTTTATTAAAGATTCAAAATTAAGAGCGTAATCAATTTTTTCTGCATTTATTATTTTCATTTTTTACTCCAACCTTAATAGTGCTTATGTTAACTGAGCTTTATATTTAATGGCTCATTAGCACAGCACTATGGCCTGTAGTATTATTAGTAATTAACTCAATAAAAATAGGTTACCCATAAAAAATGCCGAACAGTCTCCTGTTCAGCATTAAGGTTGTATTGCTTCATTGATAGCGATTCTTTGCCTTATGTAGTCTTAAGCAAAGTTATTAAATCAAGTAACAACCTTCTAGGGGAAAACTAAAATTCAATACGTGCAACCAACGACATATAGCGAGCACCTTGGCGGCTAGTCACTAAACCATAGTCAGGGTTTAACTCTAGGCCGTTATCGCCATACTGAGCACGCTCTTCGTTAATATTTATCGCACTATCGCTGTTAAATAAATTATATACAGTGCCTTTTAAGGTCATGTCTGAACCAAAAAAATCTGTGTAATAAGTAAGTGACATGTCTACGTTTGTTGTCCAAGGCAGATTACCCTTACTGCCACGTGGCGCAGGGTTGCCATTTTCATCGTAGTGAGATGCTTGATCGTAGTATTTACTAATACATGCATCCCACGGGCTGCCTTGCTCACAGCTATCAACGCCTTCAGGGTGAACAGAGAAATAACTCTTAGGTCGGCCAGACGTAGCGCTTGCAACTAGGCCAACGGTTAACGCATCGGTAATATTATAGGCACCACTTACCTTTATTGAATGGCGATGATCGTTTGGTAAATTACCGTAGCCATGATCCATTAAATCGCCGTAGTCATAAGATGTTGTCCAACCTGGATCTGCTTGGTTGTTATCCGTTTTAACTAATCCTTCGGTATTACCATAACTATGTGACCACGTATATGATGTATTGATTCGTAAATCATCAGTTAAGTTGCCATCTAGAGTAAATTCAAGCGCGAGGTATTTTCGTTTAGCTTCTGGTAGTGCCAGTTCTTCGGCGCTCAAATTAACGTTATCTACTTGGCCATCTCCATCAAAGTCATACGACATTTGAATTGCTTCACCAGGGTTATTAAGCACATAATATGAACCTTGCCCTACGTTATCGGTGATACCCATTTCAGCAAGCTTTTTAGCAAGCACAGGACCTACATCGGTATCTTCTACACTGCGACCTAAATCACGGTAAATAGCACGTACACCCGCAGACATAGTGTCAAACACTTCTTGCTGATAACCAATTGTAAATTCATCACTGTACATTGGTTTTAAAGAAGCTGAGGCAATTAACCCTGGTTCAGTAATACCACGCTGGCGCCAGCGTCTATCACGTAACATGTCACCTCTGCTAGGTGAGCCATCAGCCAATAAAGAAGGTGATCCATTGCCTTCTAATTGATCTAATTCGAAATACTCAAACCATTCAATAGATGCAGAACCCTGGGTGATATTCATGTTCGCAGAAACAGGTTGAAAATAACGCCCAAAGGTTGCAAATACTTTTGCACTACCATCGCCACTAACATCATAAATTGCTTGTAAACGTGGCGCGATTTGATTATCTATATCAACAAAAGCGCGACCATCTGAAACAGTGTTTTCGAACTGGCTATAGCGTAAACCCATGTTAAGCACTAAATTATCAGTTGCTTGCCATGAATCATTTATATAAAAAGCTAATGAAGTGGTATCCGAATCGACCTCACGGCTACGTACTCGTCTTTCGATAAAGTCACTACCTAGTTCAGCGCTCGAAACGTCGTTTTCGCCAGCAGTTTTTACTGTCCACCAGCCTTTAGCATCCCCAATGCCATTTTGGCCTTCAAAGAAATCAACTTTCACATTTGTGTAATCCACACCAAATTGGATTGAATGCTCATCTAAGTCCCAGTTAAAATCAATGCGAGCTTGGTCTCGGATGTACTCTTCTTCTGTTACACCGGAATTTGTATGCTGACTTAACGTAACAAAGCCATTTCTTTCATCCCATACACCTGGGTTTGGAGACGCTACCACGTTTTCAACATTCTCAGTAACACGACCAACAACGGCTGACACTGAAAAAGTATCAGTCAGATAGCCATTGTAGTTAATGCTATAAACATTACCGCCATCTTCACCCGGTGCATCAACACCTTGTTGCTCACCAACGACGTTTTCTTCCCACGCGTAAGCAAACGTTTTATCAGTCCAAGTACGTTTATTGTTCATTGCTGAAAAACCTACTGAGTGGTTTTCATTAATAAACCAATCAACTTTTGTAAACCAGCGGTCTTCATCACGCTCAAAATCAGAAAATGTGCTTTGCCCAGCGCTGTTCGACTCTTCTCTTCGTGGAGCAAATAGACCATAGAAGAAAAGCGTATCTTCAATAAGTGCACCGCTCGCCCATAACTGTACTTCTTTAAAATCGTAACTGCTCTGTTGCGTATTGGTACTGATGGTGCCGCTATCTTGGAATATTGAATCATGCTGACTACGAAGACTATCAGGATCCCAGCGTACCTCTGCACCAAATTTAAAATCATTATCACCCGATTTAGATACAGCGTTTACAATACCACCTAGAGCCCCACCAAACTCAGGGCTTACTCCACCCGTTTTAACTTGAGTTTGCGAAATAGCCTCCCATGGTAATCGAATCGAACCTAGCCCAGTACGAATACTTGTTACATTCAAGCCATTAAAGTAGTAACCGTTTTCAGCTGCTGACGATCCACCAAAGCTTGATGCGCCTTTAAAATTAGAACCACCTGGTGCAGCAGTGCCCGCAGCCAACAAAGCAATACTTTCAAAACCTGTATTTACCGGCATTGCTTTGAGCTCTGAACTGCTGAACGTTAAGCCAGAGGTGGAAGATGCCATATCAACACGACGAATGGCTGAACCAGTAACAGCAATACGTTCAATATCCGTTCCAGCTTTATAAAGCTGTACATCAAGTATTATTGATTGGCCAATAGTTACAGCAACATTTTCTTCAGTCATTGTTTGATAACCATCTTTTACAATAGTTACATCGTATGTACCTACAGGTACGTTTCTTAATAAGTAATCACCCTCGGCGTTACTGGTAATGGTGTAAACCAATCCCTTACTTTTATGCTTAAGTGTAATAGTTGCGCCGGTTAAATCATTCCCCGATTGGGCAACAATATGACCTTTAACAATACTGCTGCCATCAACAGCGTGTGCAGCTGGCACGATTAATAATGCTGCTGTTACCGCAGTTGCTAGCAGGGTTTTAGCACCCACGCCCCGAGTTTGTTTTTTGTTATTTGTAAACATGTAAGAGTTCCTTGGTCCTGTTGATTTTTTATTGTGAGACTAGCCTCGACATGAAAAATATACACATATTACATATTGTATACAATATGTAATATGCGTTTATTTTTAGTTAAATTTAAATTACAAATTATATAGAACCTAAAACCTTTTCAATTTGTACCTAAAAACAGAGACTTGGAGTTCTGAGATTTAATACATAAAACTGAAATATTAAAAATAAATATTTATAACGATGAGTAACTGCTTGAGGCGAGCTTATGTAATCTATGTTATTCGGTGTAATAGGCTCCTTAATATTTTTAAACTAGATACTTAATTAATTTTGACCTAGGTATTGCCGAAGTAAATTTTGCTGCTACAATAAACTGCACACTGTATACAATATACGAAAATAAGCGGATGTAAGAGGAAGCATAATGAAAACAAATAGCAAAGACTGGCGATATACTGTTATGCCAGCTGTATTTACTTGGCTTAAAGAGTCGCAGTCCGGCGCCCTTGAAATTGATTTTGATGCAACGCAAAAATATGCAAATGATATTTTAAGCGTTAAAGGTAAAGGAGGTACTAAAATGGGAGGGCTTGTTGGCTCTGGCACACTGGGTGAGAATACCTATTTAAGTGACGAGCAGCGCCTTTCTTTACTAAAGGCTCTTTCGGTTGTAGCTAAACAACATAATGTTCCATTAATCAGTGGAGCAGCAGCTGAAACTAAAGAACAGCTTGCCAAAATTGTTACAGAACTTGCGACTGTTGGCGTTGATACCGTGATGGTAATGCCACCAAAAACCACATACACACCTTCTGATGAAGAAATGTATGCATACTATGCCCTTTCTGCAAAAGCTGCAAAAGAGGTAGACATAACAATAATGCCCTATAACAATCCTGATGCAGCCGGCTACCATGCGCTCTCAACTGATCTTCTAACGAAACTTGCTGCTTTACCTGAAGTTACCGCGCTTAAAATTTCAACGATAGACGTGTCAGTTATTGAAACAATGATGCTAATGAACAAAGACTTAAAAGTACTAGCTGGTGTAGACACCGTAACCGTACATGCAGGACTCGCTGGTGCGTGCGGTGGAATTACAGGCGTTGGTTGTATATTCCCAAAAGCAAGTGTCACTATGCAGGAACATGTGAATAAAGGCGAATGGGCTGAAGCAAATAAAATTTCTCAAGCGATGAATTCTATATCTTACCTTGATGCACAACCGTTACTTTTAGAATACCTTAAGCTTGCTTTTGGCATTCATCACAATGATGTAACGGGTGGGCTTCGTACCCTTGGGAAAAAACTAACTCAACAGCAGATTGATGATGTTCAAACACGGTATATCAAGGCAAAAGAGAGACTTGAGATTCTAGGTTTAATAGACTAATTATTAAAAAGTTAACAAACAAAAACTCCATTTTTACGGAGTTTTTAGTACCTACCGCTTAACTGTTCTTGCGATGGTTGCATCTCACCCTATTAAATAATCTTACTTATTGAGCATTAAAGAAAAATAGAAATTTAAGGTAGAAAGTTCAGGTGTATCGTTTATGCGAATATTAAGTAAGGTTAAGCTTTACACTTCTAAGCTTTTTGCTCTACCTACCTAAATTATTTTTTAAATATTCACTTTAAAAATGCAGATAAGCTGGTTGAACCTTGAATGGTAGCCAGCTGAGCACATTATAAGAATGTGCTAGCAAAGATTTATTAAAAACTACCTTTTTTCATCTTCTATTTTAAGTAATAGTTTTTTAATGTCGTTTTTTGCGCTCAAGATATGCTTTTTCAAAAAAACACAGGCTTTTTTGGTATCTTTTTCGCGGCAAAACTGTAATAAAGTGCGATGCTCTTCGGGCGCAGTAGTTAAGCCACCTGCCAGTAAAATATGCATCCGTACATAACGCTCTGAATTTTTACTATACATATCAACTAGCTCCCGAGTTTGTGGCCGTTGTGCGCGTGAATACAACTTACCATGAAAACGGCTGTTTAAATCGCCCGTTGCCAAGTGAGTATCACCTGCTTCCATGGCGCTTTCAAGCTCAGTTAAGATAAGCTCGGCATCGGTTAAATCTTGATCTGTTAATCCCTCTATTGAGTGACTTAGCAGCTCAGCTTCAAGTAATGCCCTCAAATCAAAAATTTCATCAATTTGTGATGCTGAAAGCTCTGTGGCCGTGGCTCCTTTATGCGCTTCAAAATTAACAAGCCCTTCAGCTTCAAGCTGAAGTAGTGCCTCACGAACAGGTATTCGACTCACATTAAGTTCAGCAGCAAGTGCAGCTTGACGCAGCGGATCACCAGCTTTTATCTCACCGGTTAATATTTTTTCACGAATTGCTTCTGCGACTAGTTGTGTGCGGGTTTTGTGCTCGATAGCCATGGTGATCCTTTTATATTGCATTTAGCATACATTATACCCAAGTTCACTTATATGCCAAGTTAGAATCTGCCTAAGCGTCCTTAAAAATAAGGAAAAGCGGGAATATACAATTTGTATATCCCGCCCAATAATCTTATGCTTGATAACAAATTGGTCGCATAAATCGCAACATTGCATTTGTACCAACAGAAGTGCTGCGCACATCCGTTGAGCTTGGGAATGGTCCACCATGGTTCATTGAACCACACACTTCTACACCTGTTGGCATTTGATTTTTAATCAAACGGCCTACTTTATATTGCAGTGCTTCAATAACACTATCGGCTTTATTTAAATCAGCCTCAGTACCATGAACACTGGCAGTAAGCTGACCTTGGAGTTTATTTATCAATATCATGAGCTGTTGCTCACTGTCGTAGCGCACAACTAATGCCGCAGGGCCAAACACTTCTTCATGCAAAGTTGGGGTTGTTAAATAATCATCGGCATTACACGCGAAGACATGCGCATTAGCATGAAACGCTTGCTCAAGCTTACCTTTGCCCAACACGCTTAGCTGAGCAAATTGGCTGCGCTCTTCGACTTGTTGTTTAAACGTTTTAACAATCCCAGGGGTGAGCAAGGTGTCTGATGGCGCATCATTAATACACGCAGTAATGTGTGCTTCAAGTTCATCACACCCCGTTGGCACTAACCAAAGCCCAGGACTGGTACAAAATTGCCCGTTGCCCATCAGCATTGACTGGCAAAGTGACTGTGCCATCTCTTTACTCTGTTCTATGGCTTTATTAGGTAAAATAACTTGTGGATTAATACTTCCCAGCTCGCCATAAAATGGGATGGGTTCTTCACGCTTGGCAATCGTTTCTTGCAGTTTACTGGCCACATTAAATGATCCGGTAAAGCCAACCGCTTTAATTCCCGGAGCAGCAACTAATTGATGCGATATGTCATACGCCTTGCTTTGCACCATAGCAAACACCCCTAAAGGCATCGCACATTCTTTAATGGCTGCAAGCGCCGCTCGTGCCATTAACTCACCCGT
>NYTP01000146.1 GCA_002683575.1 Bermanella sp. | reverse complement strand
CAAATAGTGCATATTGCTAACATTGATTATGCAAAGCCAATTAGCCAACTTCAAAAAGACGTTTACCGCCTTTGCTCACATAAATTACAACTAACTAAGTTGTTGCTTATGTCTGCACCTTTTTATATGGCTTATGTTTTTATTGGCTTTGACGTGCTATTTGAAATTGACTTGTATGCACACCTAGATCAACACATGGTTTGGTTTTACAGCGTGTCATCGCTTCTACTTTTAATAATTACAAGCTGCGTATTAGCTAAACTAAACTACACAAATATTAAAGCGCCTTGGGTTAAACGCACCATTGCATTTATTGTCGGTGAGCGTTTAGTAAATATGGCGCAATTTATAAATAGTATAGAATCAACAGACAGCTAAATAATTAGCTGTCTTACTTTCAAGTTACACATAGCTATTCTATTGAGGCATTAAATGTACCTAAGGTGAGTTGTACCAGCCCAATATTGGTTTAAATGACCAGGTAAGTGCTAGTTAAGTTTTGTATATATTTTTAACTCGCATCATTGGAAATGGCTTGAATGGATTGCGACCAAGCTGAATAAAAGTAAACTTCACCAAAGCTTTATGAAACCCTGCGTTTGGAATTACGCTTTTAACGTCTTTAATAAACGAGCGACTGATCCCCATTCTAAATACACCTAGTGAAAAATCCACTAAGTCTGCTTTTCTAAATGCCTCAGCAAGTTTTGCATATGGCCCACTGTATTCACTAATTAAGTGGTGCATATCTATAATTATTTGAATTTCTTCCTTCCACTCACTCAACCCTTGGTTCTCTAACCACAGATGACAATCTTGGTATGATGGCACAAGGTAATCGACTCTATCGTGAGTCCATAGTGCAATATCATGAAATACTGCCGCTACTTGTATTTTCATACTTTCTTCATCTGTAATATCAGGCAGTAGATAATGACAAAAATTGAGCATTCTGGTTATGTGGTTTCTGTAACCAACGTAATCGTATTTAATAACGTCACGGTATTGTTCTAAAATTTCATCCACAAGCGGATAATTTACAACCACTTTCATTAAATTAATCTCAGATAATTTAAATTATACGTATATTGTAATTATATGAAATTTGCTTGGAATGGCTATAATGGCAAATAATTATACTATTAGGCCAAATTTATATGATTGAAGTTGCCGTGGTTGCTTTTGAAGGGATTAGTTTGTTTCACCTTTCTGTACCACTTGCCATTTTTAGAGATGCGGTTCCAAGTGAGCAAAAGTTATTTAATGTTCGTGTATGCTCTCAAACGAACCGATATGTTCATTTATCTGATGGCTTAAGTATTGCTATTCATCATGACATTTCTATTATTAAGCAATCCGACCTTATTATTGTACCAAGTTGGCTGCCTAACCAAGTTCCAAGTAGCCAGTTGCAAGAACAACTTATCGAAGCTAAAAAGGATAAAAAATTAATTGTTGGCTTATGCCTCGGAGCCTATTCTTTAGCTTATAGTGGGCTATTAGATGGTCTGAGAGCTACAACTCACTGGAAGTACGGGGATGATTTTAAAAAAAGGTTTCCTTTGCTTACCTGCGATATAAACCCATTGTATATAGTAGAAGATAACATCATTACATCAGCTGGCAGTGCAGCGGCTATCGACTGTTGCCTTCACATTGTGAAGCATTATTATAGCGCCAAAGTGGCAAACCAAATCGCACGAGTCATGGTCTCTTCTCCCGAGCGAAGTGGGGGGCAAAATCAATATATTGAAAACCCAACAATAAAAAAGCCAAGCGACGCAAGAATTGCTAATTTAATCGATCTTGTATTAGAAAACATTTCGGATAATTACACATTAAACGGCGCAGCCAATTACTGCATGATGAGCGTTCGTAGCTTTAGCCGAAACTTTAAATCAGCCAATGGCATCAGTTTTAATACTTGGTTAATCGATGCTCGTCTTAATTACAGTTTGGAATTACTGGAATCGACAAGTTTGTCTGTCACAGAAGTATCTGAAAAATCAGGCTTTAGTTCGGAGCAAATTTATCGAAAACACTTTTTTCATAAGTATGGGGTGGCTCCCAAAGCATGGCAAAAAATGTTTAAGAGTAAAAGTACTCGTTAATAGCTACGGTTAATTGATGCAAACCCGCTGTTTGAATATTATTTAACTCCCTTTAATTACTCTGTTTTTTCTTTAAACTCACATAAGTCTTCAATAATACAGCTGCTGCATTTAGGTTTACGTGCTACACAGGTATAACGGCCGTGTAGTATTAACCAGTGGTGTACGTCTACTTTAAATTCTTTGGGGACAACCTTTTCAAGCTTTTGCTCAACGGCGACCACATCTTTGCCCATCGCAAATTTGGTGCGGTTTGAAACACGAAAAATATGCGTGTCTACGGCAATGGTTGGCCAGCCAAAAGGTAATAAAAGTAGATGATGGATCAGTAATAGCCTAGATTTAAATCTATACTGATTGAATTAACCTGATTAGTTTGTACATCAACACTGTGATCTAGCAGATCTTTGAAGTTATTTCCTGCGACATCTTCCAAGGTTGCATTTACTGCAATTTTTAACTTATTAGTAGTCCAATGTTGACTCGGGTAAAACTGCCACTTCTTTCCGGTTTCGCTTACATCAACGTTTCCGTTAATCAACTTGCCAGTACTAGTGGTAACAACAATATTGGTATGAAGTTGCTGAAAGTCGAAAGGGCGGTCAAACTCTATCGTAATTGGCTCGATAGAATTGTATGTCGGTTTGTCGATTTTCCATTGATTTATTGTTGGTATTGAACGAAGAGCCTCACCAATAATAAATGTTTTGGATACAGCCGTTAAATCACTATTTCCACTTGCAGCGGGCCAGCCTTCTGCAACTGATAGGTTATATTTCTTGCCCTCAATAAGTGCTGGGCCCAATGTTTTATTTGTTGCTACAAGCCTTTTAATTCGACCAGGATCCATTAATAGGGTTAGGCGCTTTCTATCAGGGCTCCACAATTCTTGTTTAAAGTTCATAAATGCAGCGTTATCAGCATTGCCGTTCTCATCAACTAACTTAATAAATTTTCTCGCCACGTTTGGCTGCATAGGTTCAGAGAAATGAATATAAAAACGCAGTATGTTTTCAGGTAAGGTGGTGCCACTCGGGTAAATAGCGGTTACATGAGCAGGAGTAGGAGCGACATCGGTCTGTATGATAAACGTTTCGGTTAAATAGTGAGTATCTTTAAGGCTTAATTTATATTTTACCGTGTACGTTTGCCCAGAGCTAAATTCGAAAATGGGCTTAAAACTAATAAGCGAATGACTCACACTGTACTTACCTGCAATCGCTACTGAATTTTCAGCAACGTTTTTATTACCTACATACACTTCAAGTAATTCAGCTGCATCTAGCAAGTCTATATTCTCTATTATGTTTAGAACAACAGGCGCGTCTGATTGACTAGGTAGCACCAGTCTGCCAGCACTTGCTAGGGCAGACTGGTGCATAAAATAGCAGCCAATAAAAACAATTAAAATAATATTTATTAAGTTACTTGTTGAATGTTTAGCCACAGTGAAATCTCCTATTTGCCTTCGTAATACTGAGGAAAGTCATACTCGGCTTCAAGGTTGTGTACTCTGTTTGGGAAAAATGTTGGGTTAGAATCTAGGTTCAAACTGCCTGTTTTTGCGTCTCGTGTAAGCGATACAAAGTGGGTGTCACTTAATAAATCCATATGTAAAGACACACCTTCAAACATCACCATTTCTCCTACTGGGCCGTAGGGCAACTCAGGTGAAAGATCGAGCTTAGGCCCTCTGGCAAAATCTTTGTCAGTAACCCCTTTAACATTATTAAGCCCAGATACGGATAGTACTTGTGGAGAGCGACTGTTATTTGTGACAAACAGCATTTTTTGGTTGTTCAAGGTATATGGGATCATATCGACGGGTTGACCGTTACCAAAGTCGGCCACTGTTTTGGCTGAGATTTTTGCACCATTTTTTAAGTCCTCAAGAGGAACAAGCACCAACGGACTGCATGTATATGCTGCAACTAGCTGATCGATACCATCAATATTTTGAACCGACATTGAGCGTATTGGCGCACGTGTTTCATATTGATCATGTGCAATATGATACATTTCAACATTGGTAACGCTTTGGTTACCATTAAATGGGTATTCAATGCGTCGTAGCGTTGATAAAAAGTTATCGTAGGCAACGCCTGCTACGAAAAGCTCACCTTTATGATACTCAATATCCATAATGGCCAATGAGCTTAATTTTACATCACCTTTTGCTAAATCGCGGGCTGAAGGTGGCGTGCCCATTAAGCCTCTAGGTTTAAAGGTGGTTGTTTGGTCTGGATAATGATTTAACAATTGCTTGTTTGCAGCATAAGCAGAGAGATCTAAAAGTTTTAATTGGTTTTTTTGCGTTACCGCTACGATAGCTGGCATTGAGCTATTATTACCGATACGCGATACAGATATGTATACATCATGTGATTTGGGATGCACGGCCATATCATTAATTTCTAATGCATTTACACCAACACCCAGTAAGCCTGCGATTCTGACATCAATATCTAACACCGAAATCGGCTTAACATCTGCGGCCAGTTCTGCGTTTTTCATGTCAAATGCATAAATAGCCCCGTTATAGTTGTCACCAACAAACAGGGTGCCTTCATCTGAAAATTCCAAAGCCCCTGCAAATTTCAGATCTAATGCTGTGTCGCTGGCATATACAGATGCAGATGCCATTACTAACATTGTTGATAACAATGTTTTTTTAAGAAAGTTTTTCATCATTTGTTCCTCTAATTTTATCTGCTAAATATTGTGTGATTTCAATCATAAAATATGTAAAACGGCTTCTCTTGGTAGTCTAGATTTCGGCAATTTTGCATTAGCGCCATCGGGGTGGTGATAACCGACTACCAACGCAAGTTCGCATTCAAACCCATCTAGCTCAGGTGCAAATTCCTGATTAATTAATTCTGGATCAACCCCTTCCATAGGCGTGCCATCAACATTCAGCCTCGCTAGTACATGCAATGCATTACCAAGTGCAATATATACTTGCGCTTTGGTCCAGTGTGCGTTGCTGCCTGAACTATCCGTTTTCGATTCGGCAAACGAAAATTTTGACAAGTATCGCTCTCTATCTTCAGGTTTGCCTCGGCCATTAGAAATATCTGTATCTACGACTGTTGCGTAATCTTCAAGTGAGTACCTTGGATTATGAGCAAATAAAATAACGTGTGAACCATCAAAAATATGCTGTTTATTATGAAAGTTTTTGCGTGCAAAAGTGTTTGCTAATCGTTGTTTAGCGATCTCGCTTTCAATAACAATAAACTTCCATGGTTGAGCGTTTATTGATGAGGCGGTTAAGCGCAAAGTCTCGTATATAATCTCCATTTTATCCTGAGATACACGTCGTGTTGGATCGTAATGCTTAACTGTTTTTCGGTTTTCAATATCTACTATTATAGGGTGTTTCGTCATGGTTAAATCACTTTTGAATTTTGCGATAGTCTTTAGGTTATGAAAGCGTCATTCTTGCTCAAATGTGCCACGAATAGGGTAGTTATTTTCGGGGTTTCGAATAAATCCTAACCCCGCAACTAAGCGCTCTAAACTCGGTCTTAAAAACGGCGCATTAGCAATATCAACTAACTGTACGTTTCCTTTTTCGTTAATCACATAAAGCCCTGGCTCAGGAAAAGGTTTATCCGTTTCCTGAGCAGAACGAGGGTTTGAAATATAGAGCCCTAATTGCTGCATCTGCTCAACATTCAAGCTGTAAGCAACGGGAAACTGTGGCTTGACGATATTCATTTGCATTTGTGCACGTTCATGAGAATCAGCAGATACTGCAATAACATCGATACCAAGTTGATTAAGACGAGGTAACACGTCATTTAATTCTTGTAAGTAGCGAGTGCAGATAGGGCAATGCTTCCCCCTATACACAATAACTAACTTCCAATCGTATCCTGCGTTTGGCGTACCCAGTTCAACGCGGGCTTCATTTTTTAGTAAAGGAACGCTAATTGCCGGAAATTTACTCCCCGCCTGTAACTTAAAATGAGACATTTTATTTACCTCGTCGTGCTTTGAATAAAAACTACTTATCCCAAGAAATTTGGCTGGCCATTAGATGCTGATGTTCCACCATCAATCGGTAAGTTAACGCCATTAATAAAGCTTGCATCGTCACTTAGTAAGAAAGAAATGGCAGAAGCGACTTCTTCTGGTTTTGCTGCTCTTCCCATTGGGTTACGGCTTTTAAATAGCGCCATCATTTCTTCATTTTCAGTAAGAAATGACCCCATATCGGTATCAGTTAATGTTGGTGCAACAGCATTAATTCGCATACCTTGAGCACCTAATTCAAGGGCAAGCGCCCGTGTAAAATTACTTAAGGCGCCTTTTGAAGCGTTGTAAGGGCTAAATCCCCAATCGCCACCTAAACCAGATACCGAAGAGACATTCACAATCGCACCGCCCACTTTTCGCAAATGAGGGGTTGCTAAGCTAATAGTATTGAAAACACCTTCCACATTGATAGACATCACTTGTTTCCAATCTTCAGGTGCAACTTGATCAATTGCGCCACCTATTGCGACACCAGCACTGTTGACAAGCCCATCTAATCGAGAAAATTTTTCTATGTGAGAATTAATTAAGCTTGCAACACTTTCTCTGTTACTAACATCACCTTGTACAATGTGTGTTTGATTTGGTTGCGCAATTTCTGCAGCGATTTTTTCAAGTTTTGATAGGGTGCGGCCAAACAAGGTGACTGACCAACCCTCGTTGACAAGTCTTTTTGCGGTAGCCGCCCCCATACCAGAGCCTGCTCCGGTAACTATGACTGATTTTTGAACATTTGACATGATTTACTCCAAAATTATAAACGATAGAAAATGTTGATTAGTGTTAGATGTAGTCTGCTACATCAAAAGATCGGCCGGTTTCATTGCTTGTCACAGCATGGACATACGCTTTGGCTGTATCAGCAGCAGAAATACCACTGGTGCTGTCCATTCCCATCATTTCCATGGTTTCTTTAACAAAACGAGGGCTTACGGCGTTAATTCTTAATGTGTCACCTATTTCAAATGCAGTGGCTTTAGCAAAAGAGTCAATTGCGGCATTAACTAAACTTGCCGCTGAGCCACTGTACATAGGGTGTTGTGCTAGTACGCCTGATGATAAAGTAATACTGCCACCTTCACGTACGTAATCACGGCCCACTTGAAATACATTAATTTGACCCAGTAACTTGCTATCAACCGATGCTTTAATTTGTGCAAAGCTAAGGTCTTCTACTGGTGCAAATTCAACCATACCTGCCGCAGAAATAATGGCATCCACTCGGCCAATTTTTCCGAAAGTGGCTTTTAAAGACGCGCTATCTTCAATATCTGCTTGATAATCACCACTTTTAGAGCCAACACGAATAACTTGGTGATCTTTTAACTCGTTTGCTACTGCTTTACCGATTGTGCCTGAAGCACCAATTAATACGATTTTCATTGTTATCTTCCTATTTAACGTAAAATAAGTAGAGGGCTAGTTCACTACTTTGTTAAGACGCAGTCAGTATCGCACCCTCTATTAGATAGAAAAATAACAATTATGTGATAATATTAGTGAATAAAACTGATTAATAAGGGGCGCTTTTGGACGTAATAAAATCAATGCAGGTGTTTAAGCAGGTTGCCCAGAGCAAAAGCTTTACCGGCGCTGCAGATAAGCTAAATATTGTACCCTCAGCGGTTAGCAGGCAGATAAATGAGTTAGAACACTGGCTGGGGCGGCGTTTAATTCACCGTACAACCCGCTCATTGCACTTAACCCGAGACGGAAAAGAATATTTACTTAGAATGGAGGAAATTTTAAATCATATCGACTATCTAAAAGCGGACTCCCATGCCACTGGTCAACTTACAGGGCGGGTTAAAATTACTACTCCGGTTATGGTTGGCCAGCAAGATATATCCAAAGTTATCGGCCGTTTTAAAGCAGAGCATCCAAAGGTTGATATTGTATTAAGGTTAGATAATCGCAGCGTCAATATTGTGGAAGAAGGGTATGACATAGCTATTCGCTCAGGGGTGTTAACTGACTCAAACTTGTACGCCAAAAAAGTATCCGAAATATCATTTAAAACAGTGGTTAGCCGAGATTATTTTAGCCATAACCCTGCCATTAATTCACCTTTTGATTTAAATGAACATAATTGTATTGTTAATACCGCTTTGTCTACATCTAAACGTTGGAATTTTATGATTGGTGGTGGCATAAAAGCAGTAAAAATAGACGGTACGTTAGAGAGCAATGATGCATTTTGTATCTTAGAGTTTGCTAAATATGGCAATGGTGTAGCACAATTACCCGCTCAGTACGTGCAGCAAGGCATACAAAAAGGTGAGCTAATCGAAATTTTAAGTGAGCATGCATTAGCACCAACACCTATTAGTTTAATTTACCCATCTAATAGGTTATTAAGCAGAACAACAAAAGCCTTGATTGACGCCATTGTTAAATACTATGAAACAATTTAAGTGTCAGTAAGGCTTTTTGTAGGCGTAGCTTTGGGTTAGTCCGTTTTTTCTTTAAACTCACACAAGTCTTCAATAATACAGCTGCCACATTTAGGCTTACGGGCAACGCAGGTATAGCGCCCGTGTAGTATTAACCAGTGGTGTACGTCTACTTTAAATTCTTTAGGGACAACCTTTTCAAGCTTTTGCTCAACGGCGACTACATCTTTGCCCATCGCAAATTTGGTGCGGTTTGAAACACGAAAAATATGCGTGTCTACGGCAATGGTCGGCCAGACAATGTATAATTAAACTAGATTGTGATACAGTCCTTTCATAATAGATAACTAACGATTTGAAAAGCCCTATGTCAGAAAAACCTTTGTT
>NYTP01000145.1 GCA_002683575.1 Bermanella sp. | reverse complement strand
GAGACTGTAAGGGTATAGTTACCTGCAAACTCCCCCGAGGTAGGCGTGTTAATAAATAACCCATTGCTAGTTTCTACTATCAAGTCATTTGCATTTGGTTCGCTGCCATCATAATCCAGTGTGTAACTATAACTATTTGTGTCACTGTTAGGCGTGATTTTGATTGTATCCCCTGCAAACACATTAGAAAAAGTCTCTCCATCATTTACTTTATTACAGTGAATGTTTAGATAAAAATCATTTTCAGTTGGGGCGACCACCGGCCAGCCAATGTCTTGTAAGACACCCAAAGCAATACCTGTATCACATGCATTAACCGCTAGGTTTGGCTCCATTAGTTCGCTAGGGGAAACACTTATATCAAAGTGACTCACGCTACTGCCTTGCTCTAGGTTAGCAGGCGCATACATTTGTATGCGGCCATTGCTAAAGCCTGTGTTGAGTTTGGTTGCGGCCATAGTGTTGGCATTTGTGCCGTTCCAGTACAAATCATTCACACTGATTGCAGAATTTAAACGTTGGCTATCAGAGAGGTTATTCCAAGTATCGGATAATGAATTTACATATAAAAAATTTGAAAAAATATCATCGATCCCACCTGCTTTACTGAAAGTTTGCGGATCTACTAAGGAAGAAAAACCTAAGCCGTGAGTTAACTCGTGTAGTAGTACGCTAAGAAAAGGAGTTTGACTATCTATCTCGTCATCGAAGCCATAATACCAGCCTCCACCAAACAAACAGTTTGAGTCACCAAGGTTTGAATTAAAGTTTGCTTGAATATCAGCGTAGTTACTGTTTGTGTTGAAGTCATAAGAATAATTGATGTCAGCAAGTGCGTTTGCTAAGGCGATAGGGTAAAAAACATCCGCTACCGCACCTTCAGGTATTGAGTCTTGAGTGCTGTAACCAATACTACCAGTGGCGCCTGCGCTACCCAGGACTGCTGAATTAGCGTTGCACTCTAAATCACTAAAGCGAGCATCCACTTCAATTACCTGAGGCGAAACCACTTGATAAGAGATAATTTCAGCGGCCTTGATAAACGCTAAACGACGCTGCTCGCCAATGGTTTTTCCATTATTTCCCCCTACGGGCGAAGTGGCGGTTGAAGAGACAAATCCAGAAATAAAGTTTAATTTAATATCCGAGCCGCTGCCTTCAACGGTACACGAGCTTATATTGCTCACATTGGTTGAGCTGGCAGGACAGCTTGCCGCAAAACTCATTGGGCTTAACAAACCAAACGTTATGCTAGTTAAAAAAAAGGTAGTTAGATTATTTTTATTCATTGTGTGGCGTCCGCTGTCGTCTCAGGGATAACGGAATATTCCTTTATTTCGATACTGCCATCGGCTTTGCGTACGGCCACAGGCATGTTGACGAAGCGGCCAGCATGATCCATTCGAATCAAGCCTTTATCGTCTTTTGTGATGGTTTTAGGGCCATGATGAAAGAGTTTATCTTTCAAGGCTTGTTTCATTTCTGGAGATAAATGATCAATGTGGGCTTTTTCATTTAAACCCACAGGGCTATCTGAGTGAGGATGAGGTGCTGAGTGGGTTTTACTCGGCTCAGCTGCTTGTTGAGCTGGGACTTCTTTTACTTGATTGCTGATCAAGTCAGTGGCTTGAGGCGATGGGTCCACAAGGGCGATATTCGTTTGAGATACCCAAATCCATACCAATGCGATAATAGCAATACAACTGGCAACAACAATTTTCATAAATAAACCCTGATTCAATTCTCCAAGTTTAAATGGAAATGTTGTACAGGAATACTCTTAGGGTCCCAAAAAACAAAAAAACGCTTCCAAGGAAGCGTTTTATGAGCTTATTACTGTTAGCGATGACGCTTGATGATAAGAGGTGGTGTTAGAAGTATTGATAACATAAGTAGCAGCCATAGATTTAAGCCACCACCACTTGAACCGGCTTTCGTTGGGTTGTTAGAGATAACTTGGGTACTTGAATCCATAAATATATCAAAGGTTATGTTATCAGTTGTATTGATATTAAAGATGATACCAATGCCTTGGCTATGGGTGACCTCAAGAGATGATGCAGCACCTAAGGCAAGATTATGAACATAACTGAAGGTCACCAAGGTACTGTTGCTTCTGGTTGTAGGGATGTTCAGCTCTGTGCCGTCATTGAGCACCAAGGTGACCACGGGTAATTCAGTGGCGAAGCTCAAGTCCCTAAGGGCCGTGATGCTGCCGGACAATGTCATAGGGTCAGTGATGTCTTCTAACACGACGGTTTGGCTTAACAGTGAATCATCAAGTGTTACCGTGGCATTTGAATATCCGCTTAAGCTGGTGGTTGCGCTGTAGTCAGTTGTATTGCCGGGCAGGGCAAGAGTGATTTGTCCTTGATTGTTGCTTGTATAGCTACTGGCAAGGTTGTAAGCCCCTAGCGTACTGGTATCCAGCGTAAGAACAACATTCTCAAGCGCAACCCCTACACTGTTTTCAAATGTTAGGGTGTGACTGCGCACGGGCTCAACGCTTAAGCCGCTTGAGTTTACCGTGTTGTATACACTGCTAACGGATGCGGTGACAGCAGTACTGGCGGAAACGTCGCTGGTTACCAACACTAAGCTTGCTTGATAAAAGCTAGCAGCATTGCCATCGGCTGTTACGTTAGTAATAGCACTGCCATTTTTGCTAAAGGATAGGGCGCTATCGCTGCTGGCAAGTGTATAGACCGTATTGGCTGCACCACCTTCAATTTTTAATGTTTGTAGACTGTAATTCGCCAGTAATTTAGTGGCTGAGAACACCAAGCGAGGATCACGTACCAGTGTGAAGTCGTATGTGGTGCCAGTATTGGCATCGGTAAACGTTAACACATACTCACCTGCAAACTGACCACTTGTTGGCATGGCAATGCTCAGGGTTGTGCCATTTATGCTAACCAAATCATTTGCCGGGCTGCCTTCAAATCCCAGTGAATAACTAAAGGCATTATTTACAGCACTGATATCAATGCTGGTGGCTGCATTTGAGATGTTCAGTGTGTCATTCGGGTTTAAATTTGTGCTGTTAATATCAAGCTCAGGTTCAGCGTAAGTGGTAAATGTAAATGCTTCATTGTCTGTCAGGCTGCCATCACTTACTTCAACTGTAACATTAAATGAACCTGTCACTGATTTGCTCAGAGTTAGGGTTGAACCACTGATAGATGCTACGTTACTAGGGTCATTGGTTTCAGTATAAGTCAGCGGGTTACCCTCAGCATCTGTGGCGGAAAGATTAACCGTTAAATTGGTATTTACCGGCGCATACTGATTTCCAATGCTATCGAGTACGGGAGCGGTATTGATATTGGTGATAGACACATTAAAGCTAGTCGAAGTTTGACCGCCATTACTATCATCAGCCTGAATCGTCACATTGACGGTTGCCCCGGCATTGGACGATGCTGACAAGGTAAGGGTAGATCCAGAAACGCCACAGGTTAAGCCCGTGCCACATGCTGTTGCAGAGTAACTCAAGCTGTCGCCGTCAATATCGTTGGCAAAGCTGCCTAGGTTAATTGTCACAGGTGAACCATAATTGACGGTTTGAGCAGACACAGTGCTCCAAGCTGGTGGGTCGTTTTGAGCAATCACATTTAAGTTGAAGGTATCGCTGTCTGAGCCGCCATTACCATCGCTGACGGTGACGGTAATAGAATGGGTGCCACCATTATGGTTGGCTGCTGGCGTCATCACAAAGTTCGTGCCGTCAGTATTAATGCTGCAGGTAATATTGGTTGCACAGTTTGATATTACCGAAAAGCTGAGTGTGTCAGCGTCGGCATCGCTCGCCCAAGTTAACCCTCCACTGCTGATGTCGATGGTTAACGCCGTATCTTCATTGGTGCTTTGATTGGTCGCGGTTAACACGGGTGCGTTGTTGCTAGGCGGTGCAACCACCGTCCAGCCAATGTCTTTTAATAAATAGGATGCCAACCCCAAGGTGTACTGGCCTTCTGTGTATTGTGGTTCCATTAATTCGTTTGGCGCCGCGGCAGTTGTGAAGTGGCTGACGCTAGAGCCACCCTCAACTGGGTTGGGGGCGTACATTTCTACGCGATCGCCTGTTTCGAATGTACCGTCACTATCAATGTCATTGAATCCATCCGTTAATAATCCCTGTGCTTGTGTATTGGTGTTAGATCCGGTCCATAATAGTCCCGTTACGCTCACTGCTGATGCTGCACGCTCACCATCTGTTAATCCGCCGGCAACCGACCAGTCCGCACTATCTGCTAGTGAATATAAAAAGTTAGAGAATATATCGTCGATACTTGAAGCCTTTGCGCCAGTTGAAGCATCCGTTAAGCTCGCAAAACCTAAGCCGTGGGTGATCTCATGGAGTAGCACTGTGGTAAAACCAATGAAGTTTGCTGCTGGTGTGCCAAAGCCATAATACCAACCGTTGCTTGATTGTAAGCAGCCCGTTGTACCAATATCTGAGTTGAATTGAGCGGTCACATCGCTTTTAGTGTTATCGGCATCAGCGCTAAGAATGGCGTTCATTAATCCAATTGGATAAAAGGTGTTATCCAGTAAACCAGAAGGTGCAGGAGAGCCATAAGCAAGGTTTGCTGATGCACCAGCGCTACCTAAAGTTGCCGAGCTGGCATTGCATGATAATGATGCGAAGTCAGCATCCACAATGATGGTTTGAGACGATGCCACTTGATCCGCTATGACCTCCGCGGCTTTGATAAAAGATAATTTACGTTGTGCGCCTACCGTGGTGCCGTTATTTCCATCTATTGCACTAATTACAGTGCTGCTGTCAAAACCGGAATTAAAGTTTAATCGGATGGTCGATTGCGAACCAATCACATCACAGGTGCCGTTTCCGGCTGTGGTTGTGCTGCTGGAAGCAGGGCAGGCTGCGGCAAATGCATAGGTATTTACAAGAAGAGAAACACTTGCAGCTAGCAATAACCGAATCATCGTATACCCGCCCAATAAAGTTAAAGGTGTGAGCCATTTCACTTCTTTAAAGATACGCTTGCTGGCGAATATTGACGTAAAGTAATACGGTATCTATGTAGCAATTTGTAATGGAATCGATGGTTTAAAGGGTTTGGTTATATAGGTTTAAAATGAAATAGCTGTATTTCAGTAAGAATAAAACAGGCGTACTACTTAGTGCTTGGAGAACTGGCTTTTGGCACCACGCTGTATTCACGGATTTCAATGCTGCCGTCTGGCATTTCCACCGCCACAGGCATCTGAGTAAAGCGACCGTTGGCAGGCAGTACAATGACACCATCCGCTCGAGTATGTGTTTCCATTGGGCCTTCAAGCAGAAGGCTATCTTTTACCGCTTGCTGCATTTCGGGAGACAATTGGTCGAAATGGGGGTTGCCTGTTTTGCCTTTCGTCGGAATACTCTGTTGGTTGGCCGAGCTTGTTTGGGCGTGATCATGTTTATCATGACTGTGATTTAACATGTTATCGGGCGATGCGTTATTTGTGATTGGTTTCAGTGCGGCAGGTGACCCTAACCCCGTATCAACGAGGGTTGGCTGGGTAAAGAAGTAGCCTGCGGTGAGGGCTAATAAAGCTACCAAGAATACGCTGAAATATTTCATGAAGCCCACTCGTTAATGTTAATCATACATTGCAATATACATGTGTCAGTTTAGACCCTTATTTGCCTGCAATGTTTTATTTATTTTCCCTCCATGCGTTTTTTTGTCATTCCACTGGCCTCTGCGGTTAACGGGTCTTCTGGCCAAGGGTGTTTGGCATAGCGTCCGCGGTTTTCTTTTCTTACTTCTGGGTAGGCTTCTTTCCAAAAAAACGCTAAGTCTTGGGTCATGGCCAGTGGCCGTTGTGCTGGAGACAGCAGATGCAAATTTAAGGTGATTTTGCCTTGGGCGATAGCGGGGGATTGCGCTAAGCCAAAGCATTCTTGCAGTTTGGCTTTTACGACGGGTGGTGTTTGGCTGTAATCAATCTTTGCGTGTCGACCCGTTGGCAATGTAAATGTTAGCGGAAAAAGCTGATTCAGCTGCTGTTGTGCACTCCATTCTAAGCGGCTTAATAACGCCTGGCTGTAATCAAGATTTACAAGCTTGTTAGTGGCTAAAAAGGGCGCTAACCAATTTTCTTTGTCACCTATTAATGCACTCTCATCAAAATTTGGGAATTGCTCTGGTAATAATGAATGAGCCAGTTGTAAGCGTGACAGTGTTTCAAAATGCTCATCTTTAAAGGGTAAAAACGCCAAGCCTTTCTGAGTGAATTCTTGCAGGTAAAATGCGTTTTTCTCTGATGCATCCGCAGGTTGAGTGCTGTGTTTTAAGACTAATTCCCCAAGTTTTAACTGAGTAATATTCTGTAATTGCTGTTTGTCGTTAAGGTTTAATGATGTGGTGGTGACCAATTGATCAGAGAAGCTTTTTTCAATGTCTTGTTTGCTCACCGAACAGGCCAAGCGAATCAGGCTATTAGCGTGCTTGCCTTGTTGTTGCGATTGAGAAATATGCGCCACTGCTAAAAACTCGCTGGCGGGTAAGTTTTCTAAATGATGTAGCTGACAACCAATGCCATTACGTAAGCGATAACCGCTGCCGCGTTTTTGTGCCACCCGGTCTGGATACGCTAGCATGAGTAATTGCCCGCAATGATCACTGTGAAATGACGTGGTTGATATGCGCAGCATTTTGGCAAATTTCTTGGCTAGCTGTAAAATTCGCTGCGATTTTTTCTGATTTACTTTTGCGTTTTCAAAATAACTAGGGAAGCTTGTCCGCTCAAATAGTTGTAAGCGAATACTCAAATCCGCGTTAGGCTCATCAAAAAACAAAGGGTCACCTTCGCTTAAAATGGCCGCTAGCACACAGCCTTCGAACCCCATGTTTTGGGAGTTGGCTTGCACGATCATGTGACTTAAGCGCGGGTGTAAGGCGAGTTCGCTTAAGCGTTTACCGTGCCCGGTTAATTGAGCATCTTGAATGGCGTTTAGCTGTTTTAGTAACTCAAGACTGCTTTGATAGCTTTGAGTATCTGGCTGAGTTAAAAATACATAGTCGGTTAAATCTAAGCTACCCCATGCGGCGAGGTTTAAACACAATGGCGCAAGGTCTGCTCGTTCAATGGCGTGTGGGCTAAACGGCGCACGACGTTTAAAGTCGTCTTCGCTGTATAGTCGATAGCAGTTACCGGCTTGTACGCGTCCGGCTCGTCCTGCGCGTTGAATGGCACTGGCTTGGCTGGCGTTGATGGTGACGAGTTCATCCATGCCTTGGCGAATATTAAATTGGTTAATGCGCTCTAGCCCGCTGTCGATGACGCTAGTGACCTTGGGTAAGGTTAAGCTGGTTTTGGCGATATCAGTAGCCAAAATAATGCACGGGTGTTCTTTATTTTTTAATACGGCATTTTGTTGTTGTGGGCTTTGCTGGCCGTGAAGGGGTTCGATTGAGAGTTGCCCTTGTTGTATTTGATTTTCGAAGTACTCGTTTAACCGGTTTTGGCACTGGTTGATCTCTTTGACTCCAGGTAAAAACACAAGCACGTCACCATTACTGTTGTTTAGCGCCAGGCTAGCGGCTTTTTGCACTTCGAAGGGCAGGTGTGTTGCTTGAAGGTTCGCGCTAGGTAAGTAATGATTTTCCACATGAAAGCTGCGCCCTTCGCTGGTAATCATGGGGCAGTCAAGAGTTTGAGATAAGCCTTCGCTGTCTAGCGTGGCCGACATGATGACGAGTTTTAAGTCGTCTCTCAGATACTCTTGGCTTTGCAGGGCTAGGGCTAGCCCAAGATCGGTATGTAAGTTCCGTTCATGGAATTCATCAAACACAATTATGGCACACGATGGAATGTCATTGTCGTTAATCAGGCGCTGGGTTAATACCGCTTCGGTCATTACGATGAGTCGATTACTACGGTTAACCTTAGTATTTTCACCCGTCATTAGGCCAATGCTTTTTCCTACGTCTTCTCCCAGTCCTTGAGCCAGACGCTTGGCGACTTGCTCTGCTGCAAGGCGTCTAGGTTCTAGTAGCCAAATCTCACCCTTGGGCAAGGAATCACTATTCATAAGAGCTAAAGGTAATAGCGTGGACTTGCCAGCTCCAGGAGGGGCTTGAACAATCAAGCGGGAGTGGCTTGCAAGTGACGCAATCACTTGGGGAAGAATGCTAGAAATAGGGAGTTCAATCATGGGCTGGCATTATGCGGCGTCAAGTCTGGAATACAAGTACCAGCAAAAGCGAAAGCCTTGTCTATACTAAAAAAAGGAATATCTATATCGGAATTAAAGGAAACTCCCATGAAGCGATCCTTTCGATCATTACCGTTAAAAAACAAACTCTTAGGTGCGATCATCGCCGCTTTCGTAGTACTGGTAGTGATTCTCAATACGAACCTATCCATGAACCTTGATGGAATGAAAGAGGAATTGGTAGGGCAAACCCGTGAAACTATGGAGCAAGAGCTGCTAGGTCGTTTAAAGAGCGAAGGCCAGCAAATCGGGCATCAGGTCTCAGGTTACATTAATGGCGCATTTAGGGTGTCTTTAGGGGTCGCGAACACACTGGGTGAAAATGCGGCCAATCTAGATTCAAAAATGAGCCGAAATCAAGTGAATCAACTGGTTAGCTCAACTCTCAATACCCATAAAGATATTAGTGCCATGTATGCTCAATTTGAGCGTAATGCTTACGATGGCTTAGATGACGAGTTTTTACAGTCTGAAGAAATCCACACTGTGCCGAATACAGGTGGCCTTGAGATTTATTGGATCCGCACGCCTGAGGGGCGTTTAGAGCAGCAACGCGTTGAAGACGCCACGGAAAAGCACGCCGATACCGTTGGTGAATTTGGTATTCGTGAGGCCGAGTGGTATTTGTGTTCAAAGGATTCAAAAAAGCCTTGTGCCTCCGAGCCTTATCTTTATGAAATTAGTGAGGGTTATTCAGAATTAATGACCTCGCTGGTCACGCCAATCATGGCCAATGGTCAGTTTCGTGGCGTGGCGGGAACAGATGTTAATTTGCCTATTTTTCAGAAAATTATTGAGAAGCGCGCCAGCGAATTATACGACGGTAAAAGCTCTATCACATTATTAAGTGAATTGGGTTTGGTGGCCGCATCAAGTAAATATAAAGATAAGTTGACCCGCCCACTGTCTGAATCTCGAGATACTTATTCTGATAAATTATTGAAATTACATGAGAGTGAGCAGAGCACCTGGCTGCATGACGGCACCTATTATGTCGCTACCAGTGTTGCCATTGGAGCATCCCAAAATACCTGGTCTATTTTGATTGAATTACCTGAAGAGGTGGTGCTAGCCAGTACGAATCAATTAATTAATACCATTGATGGCAACATTGTCGAAATTGTCAGCAGTGCGGTTGTGATTGCTCTGGTGGTGACCTTGATGGTTATTGGTGTTGTGATTCTAATTATTAATTCCATTGTGCGCCCAATTAGAAAACTTGATGAAATGGTACAGAACCTTGCCAGTGCGGATGGGGATTTAACCCAAGACATACGATTGAATACCCATGCAGAGCTGATTTCTCTAAGTAATGGTTTTAATAAGTTTATTGTTAAATTAAGAGATATGGTGCAGCAGCTTAAAATCGTGGGTGACGCCGCTAAATTAAGTGCAGTGCAGGGCAAGCAAATCAATCAGCAAAGCTTAGAAGCCACCAACGACCAACAGCGTGAAATCGACAGTGTTGTGACGGCCACAAATGAAATGTCAGCCACGGCAAGTGAGGTATCACAAGTGGCGGTTGAAGTGGCTGATAGTGCTAAGAATGCACGCGAGACGGTATTGACATCACAAAAATCTTTATCGGGCTCAGTGAATACAGTACAAGAGCTTACGGATGATATGCAGCAGGCCAGCCAGTCTATTTCTGAGGTAGCATCACGAACAGAAGACATTAACCGTATTTTGGATGTGATTCGTGCCATCGCTGAGCAAACCAATCTGCTTGCATTAAATGCAGCCATAGAAGCGGCACGTGCCGGTGAGCAGGGTCGCGGTTTTGCTGTTGTAGCCGATGAAGTACGCAGTCTAGCTTCAAAAACCCAGACAAGCACTGAAGAGATTAATCAGATGATTCAAAGTCTGCAGGGCGGTGTGAAGCAAGCTGTTGCCGTGATTGAATCGGGTACATCTAAAGCTAAGGGTGCCATGGAGGAAACGCGAGTTTCTTATGATTCCTTAGCCTCGGTGGTGGGGGATATTTCCGCCATTGCTGACAATATTAGCCAGGTGGCCACTGCCGCAGAAGAACAAAGTTCAGTGAGTGAGGAGGTGAGTCGTAACCTCACCATTATCGGTGATGCCGCTCGTGCGCTTGCTAACTTGGCCGGTGAAAGTAATCAATCCAGTACGGATCTTGAGTCAGAAATGTCGAAACTGGATCATCACCTAGCCTCACTTAAAACCCAGTGATTCTTGTGGTGGCGTTTGCTCAGGGGTATTATCTGGCAAAGAGGTGAAATATGACGGCTGATAATACCCATGACAATATCGTGACCTTAGACGTTGCGCGAGAAGCAAAAGAGTTTGAGCGTAAAGAAGAGAAGGTTGCCAAAATGGCAGAGCGATTTGAAGCGGCGTTGCCGAACAAGGCCACACCTGTAAAAGATTATTTGAACAAGAAACGTAAAGCCAAAAAGAAAAAGTAGAGCATCGTCTTTACACTGTGCAGTGAAGTTGGCGATGACGCCCATAAAAAAAGCCAAGGTTTATAAACCTTGGCTTTTTTGTTTCAAACGATTTTAGGCGTTACTTGTAGCAGGTATTAACGACCAGCTTTTAAGTTTGCCCAAAAACGAGTTTGCAGCTTGCTGATTTTTGGTCCGTGAACCACAAGTGGGAACAGCTTGGCTTGTACTTCATCGCTAGGGTAGATGCTTGGGTTAGAAGAGATTTCTTCATCAAGCAGTGCCTTAGAGGCAGGTACACCGTTTGGATACCAAACGTAGTTAGAGATGTCAGCCATTACTTTAGGATTAAGTAAGTAGTTGATGAACTTATAAGCGTTATCCGCATTTTTAGCTTCTTTAGGAATCGTCAGCATATCGAACCAAACTGAAGTACCTTCAACTGGAATGGTGTACGCGATTTCTACGCCGTTTTCAGCTTCATCTGCACGATCCATTGCTTGTAAAATATCACCAGACCAACCAATCGCAACACAGATGTCACCGTTAGCTAGGTTGTTGATGTATTGAGAAGAATGGAATTGAGTAATAGATGGGCGGATATCTTTTAACAGTTGAGCCGCTTTGCTGTTCTTTTTGTAGTCAGCTGCATTTTTCGAGCCTGGGTCCATGCCTACATAATGTAACGCAAGAGGATAGATCTCATCGGCACTGTCTAAAACAGAAACACCACAGTCTTTAAGCTTGGCTAGGTTTTCAGGTTTGAAAACCAAGTCCCAGCTATCAACCGGTGCGTCTTTACCAAGCGCTTTTTCAACAAGTTTTACGTTGTAACCAATACCTGTTGTACCCCAAAGGTAAGGGATACCGTGCTTGTTACCTTCATCTAGGCCAGCAAGGGTTTTCATTAAACCTTTGTCCAGACCTTTGTAGTTAGGCATTTTAGATTTATCTAGCTCTTGGAAAACACCGGCTTGAATTTGGCGAGCCATAAACGTAGCAGAAGGCACTACGATGTCATAACCAGAATTACCCGCTAGCATTTTTGCTTCTAATACTTCGTTACTGTCGAAAACATCGGCCGTTACTTTGATACCGGTTTGTTTTTCGAAGTTTTCGATTGTATCTTCAGCAATATAGTCAGACCAGTTATAGAAGTTTAATTCTTCTGCTGCTTGCGCAGAGAAACTGGCAGCTAAGCCTAGCGCTAATGCTGTTGCCGTCTTTTTAAATGTCGGCATTTTAGGTGCTTTCATATGATCTACCTCTTGGTTGTGTATGTTATGTTTTTATTAGATTTTTATTATTATGTCACGAGGCCAATTTAATTGATTATACGTTTAACAGTAAGAACTCACGTTCCCACGAACTAATCACTTCGTTGAAAGTTTCAAACTCTTTACGTTTTACGCCGATGTAAGCTTCAACGAATGACTCGCCCATGATTTCAGTTAATTCAGGGCAGTCTTCAAGTAGGCGTAAACCTTCTTCTAGAGTTCGAGCAATTTCCACTGTTTCATCGTCTGGCGAGCCGTTAGTGGGTTCGCTTGGTTTAATGTTGCCTTTCATACCAAGGTAACCGCAAGCAAGGCTGGCTGCAATGGCAAGGTAAGGGTTGCAGTCTGCACCTGGGAAACGGTTCTCAATTCGCGTTGCTTGTGCAACGGCTTCAGGAACCCGTAGACCAGCAGTGCGGTTGTCGATCCCCCAGTTCATGTTAATCGGCGCGGCAATTTCAGGTGCAAAGCGGCGATAAGAGTTTACGTTTGGTGCGTAAAAACTAATGGCATTGCCTGTGAATTTTTGCAGGCCGCCAATGTAATGCATAAATGTGTCGCTGTAGCTGCCGTCTTCATTAGCAAAAATATTCTTACCAGTGCTTTCATCGATCATACTTTGATGGATGTGCATGGAGCTGCCAGGCTCTTTTTGCATCGGTTTGGCCATAAAGGTTGAATAGATGCCATGTTTTAGTGCAGTTTCTCTTAAAGTGCGCTTAAACACAAAGACCTGATCTGCCAGGCTTAATGCGTCGCCGTGCAGGAAGTTGATTTCCATTTGCGCAGCGCCAGATTCATGAATCAAGGTATCCACATCTAGGCCTTGAGCATCGCAATAGGCATACAAGGTGTCGATAACCGGATTGAATTCGTTCACTGCATCAATGCTATAAGACTGGCGAGCATTTTCAGCACGACCAGAGCGACCAGTAGCAGGTTTGATTTCGTAATCTGGGTCATGGTTTGGTTGAATCAGATAGAACTCAACTTCTGGTGCAATTACCGGGCGTAGGCCTTCCTTTTCATAAAGAGCAAGTACGCGGCGTAATACGGAGCGGCATGAAAGCGGATGAAGTTCACCTTTATTCGTGTAGCAATCGTTAATAACTTGTGCAGTTGGTTCGTCTGCCCAAGGTACGACTCGCAAGGAGTTGGGGTCGGGAACCAAAAACATATCTTTGTCAGTTGGGTCGACGATGTCGTCGTGGTTGCTGGCCCAGTCACCGGTAACGGTTTGGACTAAAAGCGTCTCGGGGATGCGCCCGCCTTTTTCAGCAAGGAATTTTTTGGTTGGGTAAAATTTACCGCGAGCATTACCTGTCATGTCTGGCAGAGTTGATTCTACCTCGGTAATGCCGTTTTCTTTAAGAAACCTAGCAACGGCTTCCATAAATCACCTTCTTGGTCATATGTGACTGCTTAACAGTATTGCCGAGTTCAGCTGATTAGCAAATCTCGTTTTCGAATTAAGCTACAGTTAAGAACTGAGTTAATAAGACAATACTCTGATCATAATTTAAATATATATACCCAAAAGGGGGTAGATAAAATTATTGTTACTGAATAATAAACCGAATTATTATTCGAGTTGTAGCCTATTTAAAAGGTTTTCAAAAATCAACAAATACAATGGTTTTATATGAAAAAAGTTGGATGCTTGTCTGTTTTTCAAATTAGAAGTATTATTCGGTTTTAAAGAAAATAATAGCGCCGCATGAGCGCCAATACTTAGAATATGGAGGTGTTTATGCCATACGTAGACTCTTATTACGCGGCTACGGCCAACCAGCAGAATTATTTTCCTAAGTTGCAGGGTGAAACTCAGGCAGATGTATGCATTATCGGTGCCGGATTTACCGGTTTGTCTGCTGCGCTTCATTTGGCTGAGATGGGTTATAACGTCAGCTTGCTAGAAGCGGAGAAAGTGGGCTGGGGTGCGTCCGGTCGTAATGGTGGTCAAGTGGCGCAGGGTCATAACATGGATCACGATGACTTAATTAAAAAAGTG
>NYTP01000144.1 GCA_002683575.1 Bermanella sp. | reverse complement strand
TGTTCGGGATGCAGCGCATAAAGCTGATGTCATAGGCGCCAGCATGGGTTGGGCCGTCAGCACCCACCACCCCAGCACGATCCACGGCAAAGGTGACGTCTAAATTTTGCAGTGCCACATCGTGAATCAACTGATCATAAGCCCGCTGTAAAAACGTGCTGTAAATCGCTACAACTGGTTTTACCCCTTCGCAGGCCATACCCGCAGCCAGTGTCACGGCATGTTGTTCGGCAATGGCCACATCAAAATAGCGCTCTGGAAATTTTTCAGAAAATTTAACCAGGTCGCTGCCTTCACGCATGGCTGGGGTAATAGCAATCAGTCGAGGGTCAAGCGTGGCCGTGTCACACGCCCACTTACCAAATATATTACTGAAGGTTTTCACTTTTTTGCTGCTGGCATTTATCGGCGACAGAGCATGGTATTTAATTGGGTCGGTTTCGGCTGGCTCAAAGCCTTTGCCCTTTTTGGTGACGATATGTAAAAACTGCGGGCCTTTTAAGTCACGCATGTTACGTAACGTGCGCACCAAGGCTTCAAGGTCGTGGCCATCAACCGGGCCAATATAATTAAAGCCCAGCTCTTCAAAGAAAATGCCCGGGGTGAAAAATCCTTTAACGTGTTCTTCGGTTTTGCTGGCTAATTCCCATACATGGGGGATGGTGCTCAACACTTTACGCGAGCCTTCGCGCATAGAGTTATAGGTTTTTGAACTTAGCAACTTCGCTAAATATTTGTTCAGACCGCCCACGTTTTCACTAATGGACATGTCGTTGTCGTTTAGGATCACCAGCATGTCGGTGTCGGTATGGCCAGCATGGTTCAAAGCTTCAAACGCTTGGCCTGCGGTCATGGCGCCATCACCAATAATGGCGGCGACTTTTTTATTGCTGGCGGTTCTTTCAGCGGCAATGGCCATGCCCAGAGCGGCACTGATCGACGTTGAAGAGTGGCCGACACCAAAGCTGTCGTATTCACTTTCGCTGCGTTTAGGAAACGGCGATAGCCCGTCCTTTTGGCGAATAGACGGTAACTGTTCACGGCGACCGGTTAGGATTTTATGTGGATACGCTTGATGGCCCACATCCCACAGCAAGGTATCCTCCGGCGTGTTGTAAACATAATGCAGGGCAATCGTCAGCTCAACGACACCCAAACCTGCACCAAAATGACCGCCACTTTGGCCGACACTAAATAGTAAGAACTCACGTAATTCACGGGCGAGTTCAGGCAACTGGTTAGGGGCCAGTTCGCGCAATTGATTGGGAAGGTCAACGCTGTCCAATAATGGTGTGCTTGGACGGCTGTTAGGGATTTCCTGGAACATCTGTTACCCAGTGTGAACGTGTCATTTATGGGCGCTATTCTACCCGTTAATGAGACAAAAAGTAATGAAGCAGACGGGCCTTAATTGGCCCGTTCGATAATGTAATTGGCAATTTGACGCAGTGCTTTGGCGTTTTCACCCAGAGGCGCCAGAGCATCTAACGCTGTTTGATGCAATTGAGCGGCTTTTTGCTGTGCCCCTTCTAGCCCCAAAAGAGAGACATAAGTGGGTTTATTTAAGGCGGCATCGGCCCCTTGGGTTTTACCTAGGGTTTGCGTATCACTGGTCACATCCAGAATGTCGTCTTGCACCTGAAAGGCAAGGCCAATGGCATCAGCATACTGGCTCAGAAGGTCATGAGTTTGTGGGTCAAGCTTGGCTTGGCACTGTGCACCGAGCAAGACACTTGCTTTGATTAAGGCGCCGGTTTTATGGTTATGCATGTTTTCAAGGTAAGCAATATCAACACTTTGATTCACCGCTTCCAGATCAAGGCTTTGCCCGCCAGCCATACCATATACGCCACTGGCCATGGCCAAGTTATTAACCATGCGTAATTGCTGAGCGGGGAGTAAACCATCAATGGCGCCGCTTAATAAACTGAATGCTTCGCTTTGTAATGCATCGCCGGCCAAAATCGCGCAGGCTTCATCAAAGGCAATGTGGCAGGTGGGCTGACCGCGACGCAGATCATCATCATCCATGGCAGGTAAGTCATCGTGCACCAGCGAATACGCATGGACCATTTCAATGGCCAAAGCAGCGTAATCGGCATGGTTGAGATTGGCTTGGCAAGCTTGTGCGCTGGCATAGACCAATAATGGTCTGATGCGTTTACCGCCATTAAGTAAACTGTATTTCATTGACTCTAGTAGGCGAGCCGCATCGGCATTTGGAAGAACGCCAGGGTCTTTTAGGGCGGTATTAAAGCGGGAGAGCGCCAGGGTTTGAAATTGGCTGAAATCCATTACTGGCCATCACCTTCAAACGGTACGGCAGTGCTTTGGCCGTTTTCTTCAATGAGTAACTGCACTTTTTGTTCGGCCTGGCTTAATGCCTGTTGGCATTGGCGAGTCAGTTTCACCCCTTGTTCAAACGCTTGCAGGGATTGCTCGAGGGTGAACTCGCTGTTCTCAAGTTTTTCTACGAGTGATTCTAACTGGGACAATGATTGTTCAAAGTCCATCGGTGCTTGTTGGTCAGCCATGTGATTCCCTTTTGAAAGTAGCCTGTGGCCATTCAGTGATTTGGCGCAATTGTAGCCTATATGCTCGTGCAAACTGAAATACTCTGTCTAGACTCATATTAAGTGATGCCCAAATTATTATGGAAGTCAGGGTGATAGAGTGGATTTAGCGACGATTGTAGGGTTAATTGGGGCGTGGGTCATCGTCATATTTGCGATGGTGCTCGGTGGCGACCCTGCCATGTTTGTAAACGTGCCGTCTTTGTTGATCGTAGTGGGCGGCGCTATTTTTGCCGTATTGATGAAATTTGAACTAGGCCAGTTTCTGGCCGCGGGCAAGATCGCCGGTAAAGCATTCAGTTTTAAACTCCCCAAGCCAGACGCCATGATCGAAGAGATTGTCGAGCTAGCCGGTGAAGCACGTAAAAACGGACTGTTAGCCTTAGAAGGTAAAGAGGTCAGTTATGACTTTTTAGCCAAAGGTATTCAGTTACTCGTGGATGGCCATGATCCTGAGGTAGTGAAAAGTTTATTGGGCAAAGACGTTCGCTTGAGTGTGGACCGTCATAAAATAGGGACCCAAATATTTTCTCAATTAGGTGATGTGGCTCCCGCCATGGGTATGATCGGCACCTTGATTGGTTTGGTGGCCATGCTTGCTAACATGGATGACCCTAAATCCATCGGCCCAGCAATGGCGGTGGCGCTATTAACAACATTATATGGTGCCATGATGGCCAACATGTTTTGTTTGCCTGTGGCGGATAAATGTTCCTTGCGTGCAGACGAAGAAGGTCGACTGCAAAGCATGGTCATTGATGCCCTGTTAGCGATTCAAGCAGGGCAAAACCCTCGTGTGATTGAGTCGTTATTAAGCACCTATTTACCAGAGTCAAAACGAGGTGAGGATGAATAGTCGTCACCATTTATTCACGGAAGAATAAAGGAGCAGATTCATGGCTGATGAAGATGACGCTCCGGATTGTCCCGATTGTCCCGTCTGTCCCCCAAGTTGGTTAGCCACATTTGCCGATTTAATGTCGCTGCTTATGTGCTTTTTTGTGTTGCTTTTGTCCTTTGCAGAAATGGACGCTTTGAAGTTTAAGCGCCTGGCAGGTGAGCTTCGAATGGCATTTGGTGTGCAAACATCGATTAACGCGGATGACCCGCCAAAAGGCACCAGTGTGATTGCCAAGCATTTTAGTCCGTCGATTCCAGAACCAACGCCGATAAATGAAATCCGCCAAACCACCTCGGATATCACAGAAAGTAGCCTTGAAGTGCTTTGCCAAGATGCCATTACTGCGCAAACCGAAGCCCAAGGTGATTCAGGTAAACAGACCCGAGAAATTGTTGTGCCGAAGGAATCGGTGACACAAGAACAAGTGGAGGATGCCGCATTAGAGATGGCCAGTGAGCTGGAGCGAGAAATCTCCAAAGGTCAGGTAGAGCTTGAAACCCAGGGCAGTAAAATCATCATTCGCATTACTGAGAACAGCTCATTTGAAGGGGGCAGTGCCTTTGTCGAAGACGCCTTCTTACCCGTGCTAGACAAGATACGCGAAGTACTCGTGGAAGTGCCGGGTCGTATCAGTGTTGAAGGGCACACCGATAACACCCCGTTAGGCGGTGGTGGGCGCTATGCCTCTAACTGGGAACTCAGTGCTGCTCGTGCGGCATCCGTTGCGCAATACCTATTTATCGCCCCCGAGATGGATGAAAAACGTTTCATGGTGGTGGGCCATGGCAGCGTGCGCCCGCTGGTGGATAACCGGACCGCTGAGAATCGAGAAAAAAATCGTCGGGTGGAGATTATTATTGTCAAAAGTGGGCCAAAAGATAATGATGATGAACCGGAATTGAACTCCGAAAACAGTGGTTTCGACGATCAACTTAACGCCAGCCCTGAAGACTTTGGCTTAGACCCTGACGAAATATTTTAATGGAGATAAAAGTATGAGTGAGGAGCGCCGCCGTTTTTTTCGTATAGACGATGAAGTGGCCATTAGCTTTCATAGTCTAGATGAAGGGTATGGTGGAGAAGACAGCGACGACTACGCTGAGGTCAATGACATGCAGCAAGAGCTGCATGTGAGCATTGAAGTTCAAATTCGCCAAGCCATGGTGGACGTGCGCGCCCAGTACCCTAAGCTTGCCCCTTTGCTGGATTTAATGAATCAGAAAATTAATTTACTCCACGCCAGCGAAACCCTAGTTGAAGATGCGCCAATTTTAAAAAAGGCCAATTTAAGTGCCTGTGGTGTGGCCTTTACTTGGGGTGAAGCCCTGCCCATTAATCAAGCACTTATGGTCAACATGTATCTGCAGCCTAACCATGAATTAGTGCGCAGCAGTGCCCATGTGGCCGGTGTTGACCCAAACCCCGATTACCCGGCGAACTCAGATGAAGCCCATATTGTGCGCTTGGACTTTGATGAAATGCACCATGCTTTTCAAGAAGTCTTAATCCAGCACGTAGTGCAGCGCCAAGGCCATCAATTACGCAAGCGCTTAGACGAGCAAGACTAAGCAACATGCTAAGCAATCCTCCGCTGAGGGTTGGCATTGGAGCACATGAGGGCTTGAATACCTGTTGATCAGCCCATTGTTTGGCTCAGAGCTTGATAATCGCGCTAAGCTTGTCATATTGAGAGCTTAAAAAATCAACCGATATGACTCTGAGCGTGTATAATCCCCGCCTATGAAAAAAAACAAACCAGAAACAACCTCTAAAAAACTCGCCGATCCTTTTGCTAAGCGCGAAGCGGATAAATACGACAACCCAGTGGCCAGTCGTGAACTCATCCTAGAAACCCTAGAAAATCATCCCTTACCGCTGACGCATATGCAGTTGGTGGAGCACCTTCATGTGGAAGGTGACGATCAAATAGAAGCCATGCGACGTCGGTTAATCGCCATGTGCCGTGATGGTCAGTTGGTTGAAGATCGCCGCCGTGCCTATACCCCTATGAGCCAGGTACCCATTGTTCAGGGTCGTGTTCAGGGCCATAAAGATGGCTATGGATTCCTAATTAAAGATGAAGGGGGCGATGACTTGCACCTTTCAGCCAAGCAAATGCGAAAAGTATTTGATGGCGATCGTGTATCCGTGCGTTTAGCCGGTGCGGACAACCGAGGCAAACAAGAAGCGATCATCGTGGATGTGATTCAGCGCAATACCCACCAACTTGTGGGTCGCTTTTACACTCAAGGTGACAGCGCGTATGTGGTGCCCGACAGTCGTCGCGTGACACAAGAAATTGTGATTCCTGGTACCGAAATGAACGGTGCTAAAAATGGACAGTTTGTGGTGGTGGATATCACTCACCAGCCGGATACTCGCCAACTGGCTTTAGGCAAAATTACAGAAGTGCTTGGTGATCATCTTGCTCCGGGGATGGAAATCGATATTGCCCTTCGCAGTCATGAAATTCCGTTTGTCTTCCCTGAAGCGGTTGAGCAACAAGTTGCGAAAATCAACGCAGAAGTGGAAGAGGACGACAAACTCTATCGCATGGACTTGCGTCAGCTGCCATTTGTTACGATTGATGGTGAAGACGCTCGTGACTTTGATGATGCCGTCTTAGCTCAATACAACGCCGAAACTAAAGGCTGGCGTTTATTCGTCGCCATTGCCGATGTTAGCCACTATGTGCCGGTGAATTCGCCGCTGGATATTGAAGCACAAAAACGCGGTAACTCAGTTTACTTCCCTGAGCATGTTGTGCCTATGTTGCCAGAGAAACTGAGTAACGGCTTATGTTCATTGAACCCACACGTTGACCGTTTATGCATGGTTTGCGAAATGGACATCAGTCCAGCGGGTGAAATTACGCACTATAAATTTTATGAAGGGGTCATGCATAGCCATGCCCGTTTAACCTACAAGCTAGTGGGTAAAATTCTAGAAGATAAAAACGGTGATGAAGGTCAGGTGTTACGTGAGCAGTACGCGAACATTGTTCCACAACTGGATACCCTTTATGACTTATACAAATCTTTAAAAGCGTCACGTGGCGAGCGCGGTGCTATTGAGTTTGAAACCGTTGAAACGCGCATAGTGTTTAATTCTGATCGTAAGATTGAAGACATTGTTCCGGTACAGCGTAATGACGCTCATAAAGTGATTGAAGAATGTATGTTGTGTGCCAACGTGGCCACCGCGCGTTTCTTGCAAGAACATAAACAGCCAAGTTTGTTCCGTGTGCACCAAGGGCCGAGCGAACAAAAACTTGAGAACTTAAAACAGTACCTTAACGAAAGTGGTATTACGTTAAGTGGTGGTTTAAAGCCTTCGCCAAAAGACTTTTTACAAGTGATGCGTCAGATCGAAGACCGACCGGATGCGCACTTGATTCAAAGCATGTTACTGCGCTCCATGAGTCAGGCTGTGTATCAGCCAGAGAATGATGGCCACTTTGGTTTAGCGTACCCTGCATATACTCATTTTACCTCGCCCATTCGTCGTTACCCTGATCTTATGGTTCACCGTGCAATTCGTCAGTTAATTCGCAGTGATAATCAAGATAAAGCGTTACTGGATACCATTCGTCGTGCTGAGGGTGCCAGTGTCATCAGCAAAAAAGATATTTACCCTTATGACATGGCAGCTCTATTGCAGTTTGGTGAGCAGTGCTCATTAACCGAGCGTCGTGCTGACGATGCGACCCGTGATGTAATGGACTTTTTGAAGTGCGAGTACATGCGCGAGCATGTGGGTGAAACATTTGATGGTGTTATCAGCACGGTAACCAACTTTGGTATTTTTGTTCAGTTGGACGATCTATACATCGAAGGCTTGGTGCATGTTACAAACTTAACCAGTGATTTTTATCAGTTTGATCCTGTGCGCATGGTATTGCGTGGTGAACGTTCTGGCCGAGTATTCCGCATGGGTGACCCAGTTGAAGTAATTGTCAGTCGTGTGGATCTTGACGATCGTAAAATCGATTTTGAGATGCTCGGTGCTGGCAACGATGGTGGCTCAGGAAAAAAAGGCAAGCCACGCTCAAGTAAGGGTAAACGCAGCATTGGTTCGGTGAGAAAACGTAAACCAGAACTGACAACCTCTGATGCAGCGCATTCAAAAGATCCTTACGCTAAGGCTAAAGCCGACAAGAAAAAGTTAATGGAAGATGCGAAAAGCGAGGCGAAAAAAAAGAAGAAGCCAAGTAAACGCCAAAAACTAAACAATGCAAAAAAGAAAGCCGCGGGCAAACCGGCTAAAAAGAAAAAGTAGAGATTCTAAATCGTTATGAGTGATGAAATTGTTTTTGGTATTCACGCTGTTACAAATGTTTTAAAACGCTCTAGTGAGCGTGTGCGTGAAATGTATGTTCAGCAGGGTCGTGATGACGAGCGTCTACAGACGTTATTCGGCCTGGCCAAACAGCAGGGCATATCAATACAAGTGGTAAAAAAGGCGTTCCTAGATGAAAAAGCCGAAGGCAACCATCAAGGCATCGCCGTTCGAGTTAAACCGGTTCAAGTAAAAGGCGACAATGAATTGTTGCGTCAACTGGATGGGTTAGACGAAGCGCCGTTTCTATTGATTCTTGATAGTATTACTGACCCTCACAATCTAGGTGCTTGTTTACGCACCGCTGATGCAGCGGGTGTGCATGCGGTTATTGCACCAAAAGATAAAGCGGTTGGTATCACCTCAACGGTGAGCAAAGTTGCTTGCGGTGCAGCGGAAACCGTCCCGTTTTATCAGGTGACGAATCTTGCACGCTGCCTCAAAGAGCTGCAAGAACGTGGTATCTGGTTGTATGGCACAGCAGGTGAAGCCAGTGAATCCGTTTATAAAACGGATTTAAAAGGGCCCATTGCTATTATTATGGGTGCCGAAGGCAAAGGTTTGCGTCGCTTAACCCGTGAAGCGTGTGATCACCTGATTCATATTCCTATGAAAGGGGATGTGAGCTCTTTGAATGTCTCCGTGGCCAGTGGCGTTTGCTTGTTTGAAGCCTTACGTCAACGTACCACTGATTAATCTAAAATAGCGCATTCGCCGCTATCCTTGTCTACTCTTAATGCATCTGAGCATCATTAAGGGTGGGCTGTGTGTTCCTACGTTTAGCCAATTTCTGTATGTGTCTGTTACGCCTCGATGTTGGCGTTAGCCCGTGAAGGTTTCCGGCCTTTCTGCCCGTTTGGCATTGCTAATGGTCTTTGCAACGTTAGCGATGCAGTTGGTGCATGTTCTGTACCGCTTTTCTGTGGATATACCGCAAGCCAAACAACAGGGGGTTGAGCAGATCAATAGGCTGGTTGAGAGTCTGCAGCCAGCTCTGGCTGAGTCCTTGTATCAGTACAACGAAACACTATCGGATAAATTACTTAAAGCGTTTCAAGCGCATCATGCTGTTCAAACGGTGTGGCTTTTGGATCATGACGGCACTGGGCTGGGCGTTTGGGTGAGGCCCAATGCTGAGCCTTCAGATGATGAGTATGAGGTCACCTGGCCGATCAGTTATGAGGGTGAGGCTATTGGCAGTCTTATTGTGCTCACCGACATGGGGATGGTGGAAAAAGCAGCCATTTCTCAAATTTGGAGGGTGATTGGCTTTTCAATTTTGATTGGTTTGTTGGCGCTGCTTTTTCTGTATTTTATTGCCCAGCGAATGGTCACCAAGCCCATTGAGTCTCTCGCCAAAGAAGTGGCGGTGATTAATAGTCACTCCCTAACACTGCAAGAGGTGAAGGCTTTAGATGCTATCTCAGCTTCTGATGAAATTGAAACCCTCAGGGCATCCATTAAACATATTTTAACTGAGCTGGCCGAGCACATTGGTGATAACCGTCAATCCATGATTATTTTAAAAGAATTTAATCAGTCACTTGAAGGTAAGGTGCTGGATCGAACATTAGAATTAGAAGCTGCCAAAGAAAAAGCTGAAGTGGCCAATCGCGCAAAAACCGATTTTTTAAATATCATTACCCATGAGTTGCGTACCCCTTTAAATGGGGTGTTGGGTTTTTCAGGCATATTAAAAAAACGAGAACTGGCGGACAAAGACAAGCAACTGGTATTAGGCATTGAGCAAGCGGGTCATGGTTTATTAGTCTTGCTCACGGATATCATTGACTTTGTAGACTTAGAAAGTAAATCATTAGTTTGTAATGCGTTTTCTGTTCACGATGCCTTGCTAGGCGCATTTAATGAGCAACAAAAAAAGGCAGACAGTAAGCATCTTGAATACATGATGGATGTGGACCCCTCACTTGTGATGAAAGGGGACCCAAAGCGTTTAGCGATTTTGATACGCCAGTTGCTCAATAATGGGATTAAGTTTACCCATGAAGGTTCGGTCACTCTGCAGTGCCATAAAGATGGTGATCATATTTTAATAAGTGTCACTGATACCGGTATCGGTTTAGATGATGATCATTATGGTGAGTTTAGCCAAGAAGTGTTTACACAGATAGAGCAGGGTCTTAACCGAAGTAGCGAGGGCATTGGTTTGGGCTTAGCCATCGCAAATCGCATTTGCAAAAAATGGCCAGCAACTTTATGGTTTGAAAAAAATGCGCCCCAAGGCACCAAGGTATGCGTGCGCTTAACCGATATTATTAAACAAGAAAAAACCGCTGATTAAAGTTTTAACTTCTCTCGCAGTTGATGCAAGTGCTGTTTGTTTTCTTCGCGTGTCATGGGGGTAGTGATCTCTGCTGGTAGCGCTTTCTCAATGGGCACATCCAACTTCTCGCCTTTTATCACTCGATCACATAGCATTTCGTAATTACGCTTAAATACGGGGAATACCTTGTCTTTGGGTTCGCTGGATAAGAAAAACCAGTCGGTGGTTAAACCCGCAAAATACACCGCAGGATGACTCCACTTAAATTGCTTTTTAGGCTGAGGCGCTCGGCAGGCTTCCACATAGGCACTGTCTACTGAAGGTAAACCAAAGGCATCATAGGCATGGTCGCAATGGCTTTTAAATTTAGCTATGGAAGGTAAGAAAGTCTCTTTGCCGATGATGTCATCGGCCACTTTCATTAATAGGTTTACCGGGTAATGGCTGAGGTGCTTTGCCCATAAACGTTTTGCCAAATTTGACTGTTCGGCATTGGGGTAAGCGGCATGGTATTGATTGCCATAACCCACGGCCAGTACTTCAAATACCCCATTAACAGCGCTAATGAGCTGAGGGCTAAAACCTTTATCAGTTTGCCCAGCTCGTGTCGCTGAGTCGCTCTTCAAGGGTTGTACTTGCAATGTAATCTCGTTGAGAAGTTGCGGCGTTACCTTGCTGACCATTTAAGCGCTTACTCCATAAGTGTTTGGCGTGTTGCAAAAACTTGCTGTTCCAAGACGTATGCAATTGGTTACTGTCGCGCCAGTATAAAACAAATTCTGGCACGATGCTTTGAGCGAAGTTGCGGTCAATACTGGCCATGGCCAGAATTTCAAATACATCTTCAGACGGTGACCAACCATCGGTCATGGGTACCGGGTCACTCGGGTGAGCCAAGCTTGCACTAAAGCGTGCCCATTGACGGCGCACCCAGGCCACAAACTTAGTATTCCAAGTATCATGGGCATCGCCTTTTTCTTGCCAGTATAAAATAAACTCGCTGACGCAATCTTGAATAAAGCTTGGGTCCACACCGGCCTTTTGAAGAATTTCTAAGGTGGTTTCCTCTGGTTGCCACTGTGTGTTCATTTGCATCTTGCGATTGGCATCCCCTTGAAAAACCGCAGGGTGGCTTTGGTCTTCTTTATTGCGCTTGTTGACCCAACGAATAAACATGGTGGACCAGCTAGCCGCTAAAGTGCCTTGGCTTTGATGATGATAAACAAATTCTTTTACTTGTGCCTGAGCATAGCGTTTGGCAATGCCTAGGGTTTCGGCAATATAGCGCAAGGTTTCATGGTCTGGTTGCCAATTAGCGGCAATCACATTTTTATACTGTTGCTGTGATTGCTTATAGGCTTGCTGAGTTTTGCTTTGTTGACTGCTGGCCGGTGCCACCGCTTTAAAGCTATAAAATAGCTGATCGCTTTGACCAAACGGAGGGCTGTTGTAATGCACCACACCCTTGTCAGCAAGATTCTTTAGTATGCGCTTAATTTGCGTGTCATCCCAAAAAGGGAGCCACTTGCGCAAGGTGGTCTTATTAATGAATTGCCAATCTGTGTCATGGGGTTGAGCGCCATCGTTAAGCGCTTGTAACACAATGGCTTCTTCAAGACCGATGGTGGCCGCAAGGCTAGGGGAAACCACTAGCATGCGTTCAGGAATTAAACTATGACCCATAATTACTACGTATTCATCTAAAAATCGGTACAATGCCAGAGGGTGTGCAGGGTTTATCTGCAGGACTAGGCTAAAGTATTTGTATTAAATTACCTAGGACATTTCATCTAATAGGTAACAAAAACCAGTTGGCATTGAGCCAAGGTGCGGTCAAACCGTATGCGCATCGAGCAATCGATAAAGGCTTGATAACCTGCGCCTATTTGAATCCGCGAGTATAACGCATTTTTATCTGGCAGGCAGTATGGCAAGAGCCACTCAAGCAATCATTGATCTTCACGCATTGCGTGAAAATTACCAATTAGCCAAACGCATGGCCCCAAATGCCAGTGCCTATGCCGTGGTGAAAGCCAACGCTTATGGCCATGGCCTGGCGCCTGTAGCCAATGCACTCAAAGCCAGTGCCGATGGATTTGCGGTGGCCTGTGTGGATGAGGCCATTGCGCTTCGTGAACTGGGGGTACTGCTCCCCATTTTGGTACTCGAAGGCCCTATGGATGCACTAGAATGCCAGAGTGCCATAGAGCTGGACTTAGAGCTGGCTATTCATAACCAGCAACAAATCAGCTGGTTGCAAGCGTTAAGTGGTGGCGTAGTTCACGTCTTTGTTAAAGTGGATAGTGGCATGCACCGCTTGGGATTCGCTGTGCATGAAGTGCCGGGTGTTGTCAGCCAACTTCGAGGTCTGGAATCCGTCAACGGCATCCAACTGATGAGCCACTTTGCATGTGCAGATGAACCTGGCCACCCGTTTGTTGCACAGCAAATGCAAGCCTTACAGACTCTCTCCCCTATGAAACTCCCTATGAGCTTGTGCAACAGTGCCGCAGTCATCACGCTACCTGAATGCCATAAACAATCTATTCGCCCAGGCATTATGCTTTATGGTTCAAGCCCACTTGTGGATAAGATAGGGCCTGAGCTAGATTTGGCGCCTGTTATGACCTTACAAAGTAATATTATTGCCTTACATGATATTCGTGCCGGTGAAAGTGTGGGTTATGGTCAGGGTTATATTGCAGAAAAAGACAGTCGCATCGCTGCGGTGGCCATTGGCTATGGAGACGGTTACCCGCGTAGCGCAAAAAACGGCACCCCTGTTTTGATAAAAGGCCAGATGTGCCCCTTAGCAGGTCGAGTGTCCATGGATATGATAACGGTAGATGTCACCGGCCTCGATATTCACTTAGGTGATACCGTCACTCTATGGGGGACGGGCTTAAGTGCAGATGTAGTGGCGCAGCACTGTGATACCATTTCCTATGAATTATTTTGCCAGCTCACCGCTCGAGTTAAGTTTCGGTATTTAGGGGGATAAATTGCTCCCTGAACTTTCTTGGTGCCCAAAAGCGTCTAAGCTTTAGAGAGGTAAATAGCATTAATCGGTTAGTCATCCACATCCGTGCTGTCTCGTGTTATCAGGTGATTGGGGGGATATTAACCGCCAGTTTTCAGTGTTGTGAATGGACGGCACACACGGTACCCGTTTGAGCAATGATCCACCTTGCCATGCCCAAGACTGGTAGCGACCCGTTTTTTAGTTAAAGCAGAGTGCAAAACCATGACAGTAAAAACAGTAGATGTCTTGCTAGTGGGTGCGGGCGCCATGAGCAGTACCCTGGCCATGATACTTAAGCAGCTCGACCCGACGTTAAAAATCTGTGTGATTGAGCGTTTAAAAAGTGTGGCCAAAGAAAGCACCGACGGTTGGAATAATGCGGGCACCGGTCATGCGGCGTATTGTGAATTAAATTACACGCCACAAGATGATCAAGGAAATGTGGATATTTCCAAAGCATTAAACATTAATGCAATGTTTGAATTATCGCTTCAGTTCTGGAGTCATCTGGTGAAAACCTCTGTACTGCCCAACCCTCAAGAATTTATTAATCGCACTCCTCATTTAAGTTTTGTTTGGGGCGAAAAGAATGTGGCATTTTTGAAAAAACGTCATGAACTAATGAGTGCCCACCATTTATTCACTGGCATGCAATACAGTGAAGACCCAGAACAATTAATGAAGTGGATGCCCTTGATCATGAAAGGCCGAGACCCCAGCGACCCAGTAGCGGCCACATATGTTGCCCATGGTTCAGATGTGGATTTTGGTTCTTTGGCTCGTTATATGATGGCCCATCTAACCGAGCAGGATGATTTTGAACTCATTCTGAATCACGACGTAGAAGACTTACAGCGTTCAAGCCAGGGTGGCTGGTCTGTCATGTTAGAAGATCGAGAAAGTGGTAAACAAACGCGTGTGCGTTCTAAGTTTGTATTTTTAGGCGCAGGCGGTGGCGCCTTGCCCTTGTTACAAAAAGCCGATATTCCAGAGAGTGAAGGTTATGGCGGATTCCCTGTGAGCGGTCAGTGGTTAGTATGCAGCGATACCGAGGTGGCCAATCAACATCATGCCAAGGTTTATGGCAAGGCAGCTATTGGTGCTCCTCCTATGTCTGTGCCGCACTTAGATACGCGGGTGATTAATGGCAAAAAAGCCTTATTGTTTGGTCCATTTGCGGGTTTTACCACCAAGTTTTTGAAGAAGGGTTCGATTCTGGATTTACCTTCATCAATTCGCAGCAATAACTTAAAGCCCATGATGTCCGTAGGTATGAATAATATGGACTTAACCAAATACTTAATCAGTGAGGTGTTCCAGTCGAATCGTTCACGCATGAGTTCATTGCGGGATTATTTCCCGCAGGCGAAAGATAAAAACTGGTCACTAGCGGATGCCGGTCAACGTGTACAGATTATTAAAAAAGATGCACAAGGTGGCGGCAAGCTAGAATTTGGTACCGAGATTGTTGCATCAAAAGATGGCTCAATTGCTTCTTTATTGGGCGCGTCTCCAGGGGCCTCCACAGCGGTTCATGCCATGATCGATGTGATTGAGCGATGCTTTTCTGAGCGTCTTGAGAATGATCAGTGGAAAGAAAAGCTAAAAGCCATGATTCCTTCATATGGTGAGTCATTAATTGACGATGCACAGTTGCTAAATCGAGTGCGAGCCGATACCTTGTCGACGCTTAAGCTTACCCAGTAACCATTATGTATATGGGTGCCCGCTGATTTGAGCGGGCTGAAGCTGGCGCTTATCTGCTAGGTTGATACAAGGATATCAACTATAGTTTTAAGGCGGTGGGTCTTACCGCATTATGAATGGCACATATTTCAACAGGGATGAATCCGGAATGCTTTGTTGCAGTTTCGGGTACTAGTCATGTTTTACTGAACCAGTAAAATGTGGCGATCAATTAGCTGGCCTAAACTTTGCGTTGCGCAAGTTACTAGCATTAACATGGAAGGCACCATGAGTCGTATTTTCGTTTTGCTCTGTATTCTATTGAGCGCCCAGTTCACCTTTGCAGCCGAGGGTGAAACGCTAAAAAGTGATAGTAAAGAAACCTGGGGCTGGCGCACAGCCATGATGACTAGCTTAATGCTAACCCTTGCGAGTAATCCTCTAGATGCGGATGAATTCAGTGTCACACCCATGTCTTCAACAGATGTAGGGGGATTGAAATTTGGGTTTCGCTGGTATCCCAATGAGGTTATTGGGAATTTGGCAGGGGCTGAAATCACACATTATTACTTGTTTGCTTATAACTATTGGCAAAGTACGGTAGTAGATGGCCAAGAAGGCGTGGTCAATGGTCTTGAGTTTATTCCCGTATTTCGCTTGAACTGGTCTTATAATAATTTGCTCAGTTTCGTTGAAACCTCGGTGGGCGCATCTGTATTGTCTCGAAATCAAATAAATGACCGCCAACTGAGTACTAATTTTCAGTTTTCTAATTCTCTCGCCTTTGGTGGCTACTTCACACCTAAGTCCACCTGGACACTGCAATTACAGCATTACTCTAATAACAGTATTAAGTTGCCAAATAACGGCATTAACTTTTATAACTTGAATTTTGCCTTTCGTTATTAAGGCCGCGCCTTAAGTTTAAGTTCGTGACCATTTTCACCGTCTATACTCAGTACTTGATAAGGGAGACCCTTGTGCGAGTACTGAGTTTAGCTTGCCTATTATACTTAACGATCATCCAACAGGTTTTTGCTTGCGATAAGCCGATTACGATTAGTTATGGGCCGTATGTCTCGTCTATGGTAGTGGATACGTATTTCGGACAATTTCATAAAAATCTACAGGCCAGTACAGGCTGTGATGTCGAATTTCGAATTCAGCAAGATTTTGAGCAGTTCATTGAAGCGCTATTTCGCCGAGAGGCTGCGCTCTCATTAGTGCCTGGTCCTTACTTTAATATTATAAAGTCGTTGGGTTACGTGGCGGTATCTTCTCAAATACTGGCCGCTCCTCGGTTCACTTATGTTGTGGCAAAAAAAGAAACATTGTTATTCAATTTAAATGACTTAAAGGGCCGAACTGTTTTAGCCGCCAGTCCTTATGCCAGTAGCGGCAGCTTTTTTCTGCAGGCTCTGATCAATGAAAACCTGAGTGATCAGGTTCAGATTCAATACGGCTATTCATATGACAGGATGATTATGGATGTGCTTAAAAATGGCACAGATGCGGCGGTACTCATTGAAGAATATTGGGCCTTAGTAGACCCACGTTTAAAGACTCATCATTTAAATGTCGTGGCTAAGTTGAGCAGTAATGCCAGTAGCGAATTTGTGATATTAGAGGAAAGGCAGCACTTAGCAACAGTGATTCTAGATGCTCTTCAGGCCAGCAAACTAAAATGGGGCCCGCCACTAAAAGAGGCCGTAGGGTCGAATGCCCTAGATCAGCTGCTACGGGATAAGTTATTTGAATTTAAAAATAGCCAATGATTTTTCTAATTGGCTTTCTTAAGGCTTTTCTCTAAATAATCAATCGCAAACATAACCGCTTTTTCAACTCTTTCATCAATCTCAGTATGCTCTTGTGCAGACATATAAAAGGCTAGGTCCACCTCATGACGATAGTATCGGTTTGGCAGGTTATTAAGGGCCAAGCAGGCAAGGTCGGTGAGCTGCTCCTGATTAAAGCCTTTAGGCAGCGCAATACGGTTGATGGCATCCACCACTTTGTTTTCGTAATAATTTTGGATTTGATCACTGATCGACATGACAGATTCCCTTTGTTTTTAAATCAGTATAGTTGATGAATAGTGTCTGTGTGTATATGACAAAAGAGGTCGGTTATACGAATTTTTAAATAGAGATAATCGACTTACCCTTTGGCAAGTCGATAAGGTGGCAGGATCTAAAAGACCGGATCAATAATGGTTTGAGAAATGAGTGAGTTACTGACAAAACAATGCTGATGGGCTTTGTGATGCATCTTTTCAATTTCTTCTTGGCTGGGTTGCTTCTCACCAGCAAAAACAGCTTTAGGTGTTAAACGCACCTCACTGACGTATTGTTTGCCATCATCATTGGTCTCAACCTTAGCGGTAGCGGTATCGTCATATTGCTCAACCTGTAATCGCTTTTTTGCGGCCAATGCTAAGAATGTCTGCATATGACAGCTAGCAAGGCTGGCCGCTAACATTTGTTCTGGATCAACATAGTCCTGGGTATTAGCGCCAGCCATGGGAATGTCATGGCCCGATGCCTTAGCGTGATGGCTACGGTCAAACCCTTCGTGACTAAATGTACCTTGTTTATGCCAGCTTACGCTGGCGATATGTTCGCTCATGATCGTGCCTTAACCTGGATACTGATTACTTGGGACTTCGACTTTATGCACCGTGCCACTCCAATTATCAAAACCCCCTTGCAGCATATGAATATTCTCAAAGCCCATGCGTTGTAATAAGTCAGCGGCTAAGGTCGAGCGACCACCGTTTTTGCAGTACACCACTAAGTGCTTTGACGGGTCTTGCAGCGCAGGGTGATTGCCCACCATGAACTCAAGCAAACCACGGGGAATATGAACCGCATCAGGCAGGTGGCCCATATCAAATTCACTTGGCTCGCGCACATCCAAGATGGTGGCATCGCTGCCCATAAAGTTTTCGGCCTCTTCGGCGTTGATGATGTGTAAATTTTGGCGGGCGTTGTGTAATAGCTCGTCTTTTGTGATGGCCATGATGGACTCCCATATTTATATTAGAAATGGCTAATTTATAGTATTCTCTAGGGTTATGGCAAGTGTAGTTGCGATTTAGGTTCTGGGTAAGGGCATCATGTAATGATAAACTGGCCACAGAGGGCTCATCATGTTTGATCAAAAAGATTTATTAGCACTGGCCAATATGCCGATGCCATTTGGTAAATACCAAGGTCGTGTATTAATGGATTTACCTGAGGAATACCTATTGTGGTTTCAGCATAAAGGCTGGCCTCAAGGGCGTCTTGGTATGCTGTTAGGTTTGTGTCTTGAAGTAAAAATTAACGGCCTTGAAAGCATACTGAATCCACTGCGGGGTAAAACCTACGTGGTGAATGAATGAGTGCCAGTTGCCTTACACAGCTGGGCTTTGGTTTTGTCATTGTGCGCTCGAAACGAAAAAGTGCCGCGATTCATGTGCGCGGCGCCAAGGTAGAAGTTCGCATACCGGATTTTGTGGATGATCAGTGGGCGCAGGAATTTCTTCTTAGTAAACAAGCCTGGGTTCGCCAAAAGCTAGCTCAACAGGCAAAGCAACATGCCATGAAACCTGTACTGGCCCAAGGCCAAAAAATTCTTTGGTTGGGTTTTCAGCGCACTATCACTTTGCATTCTCACAAGAGTGTTGAATTGGGTGAGTCGGTGATCGCACTGGGTAATGGTCGAAGTGTACCTGATAAAGCGCAACACGCCTGCGTCATTCAGTCAGTGCTCGAAGGATTTTTTAAACAGCAGGCTAAGGCTTATATGATCCCGCGAACGTGGGAGCTGGCTAGGTTATATGGCTTGGATCATAAATTGGTTGATGTGGTCTTTCGGCGGACTAAAACCAAATGGGGGCACTGCACCTCAACAGGCCGAATTCAATATAATTGGCTGATTATGGGTGCCCCAAAGGCGGTGATTGATTACTTAATTTGCCATGAGGTCAGCCACCTTCGTCACCCTCATCATGGCCCTGCCTTTTGGCGCTGTGTGGCTCAGTTCTGCCCTGATTATAAGCGACATCAAGTGTGGTTAAGAGAAAACAGTGTGGCGCTGAGCTGGTGTTAAGTCGATTGTATTAACTGTAATTTTTGAGCGCGGGTCAGTTTTTTAATGGCGGCCTCCCGTTGACAGGCAAGCGAGCGGCTATCTTGTGCTTCGCTGTAAGCCAACCGAACAGGTCTGCGAACACGGGTGTATTTTGCGCCTTTACGAGGGCAAGTATTGTGCTCGTGCAGGCGACGTTCAAGGTCGGTTGTGACCCCGGTATAAAGCGTGTTGTCGGCGCATTTTAAAATATAGACAAACCAGCTCATGCTTCATTGGGTGCTTGTTTCAAAAACTTATCCACATACCAGCAACTGGCCTGAATGGTAAAGCCTTGAGCATTGGCCCAGGCGAGTCCCGCCCTTACCAAGGCTTCAGCGTGACCTTGTCCACGATGTCGAAAAGGCACATGGGTGTGCGTAAAGTCGATGGTTTGAGGGTCGAGCAGGGTGTAATCCAATACTGCGGATGTATCCTCGCTAATGGCAATGCAAAAGCGCTGCTGCTCGCTGTGGTGCTCAATGTTGAAGTCAGTTGATGTCATGGGTTTCTCTAATGGCGTGAATCAGGGTACGCTTCAATTAGGCCCATCATACACGGCTAAAAAAGGAAGTAGCGATGAAAACATTACTCTTGGTCTTCCATAGCCCCTCGCAAAATACGCAAGCGATGCGTGATGCGATGGCGCTTGTCGTCAAACAAGAGAATTTAGCCAATTTAACGATTATTGTGAAAAGCCCTTTTGAAGCTAATCAAGACGATGTTCTTGGCTGCGATGGTATTATCTTGGGCACAACTGAGAACCTTGGTTACATGAGCGGTGCTCTAAAAGACTTTTTTGATCGTATTTATTACCCATGCCTTGAAGTAAAACAAGGTTTACCGGTGGCGGCGGTGGTTCGAGCTGGTCACGATGGCACTGGTACCTGTCGAGCCCTTGAGACCATTCTAACAGGGCTACGCTGGCGCTTTGTGCAAGAGATTCTCGTATGCAAAGGCCCTTGGCAGCCTGAGTTTATTGAGTCCTGTGAGCAGCTCGCCCAGGCGTTGGCAATAGGGTTAAGTGAAGGGATCGTTTAAGTGGTTTGTGTAAAGGAAAGCGTGTGAAGCAATACAGAATTTACTGGTTGGCCTTACTTTTTATTTTTAGTGCCGCAGGGGCGACAGCCGAGACCATCAGCATTCGTGCCGATTATTGGTACCCCATGAACGGTGACCCGAAAAGTGATACGCCGGGTTATATGGTGGAGTTGGCTAAGGCTATCTTTGAGCCACAGGGTATAAAGGTGGACTACCAATTAATGCCTTGGTCCCGTGCCATACAAGAGACGCGCATTGGCAAAATTGATTGTGTGATCGGCGCTTATAAAGTCAGTGTGCCGGACTTTTTGTTTGCTCGGCAACATTGGGGAAATGATGAGACATTCTTTTATAAACTTAAATCTGATCCCTGGGTATATAAGGGCGATGTAAAGGCGTTACAAAATAGAAAAATCGGTGTGATCAGCGATTACTCCTATGGTGAAACCTTGGATGGCGTGTTCAAAAAACTTAAGGTTCAAGGCGCTAAAGGAGATAAAGCACTTGAGACCAATATTAAGAAAATCATCAGCAAACGTATTGATACCATGATCGAAAGTGAATATGTCATGGACTCAAAACTTGCCAAACTTAATTTGAGTGAGCAAATCGTCAGTGCGGGTAATACCTTACAAGGTGAGCCCATGTATCTTGCTTGCCATCCAGGTAGCCGTCGCGTGCAAGGTTTTGTTGAAATAGTGAATCGAACCATGCCTAACATGCAGCAATCTGGCGAGTTAGAACGCATCCTGAATAAATACAATATTGCAGTTTGGTAGAGAGCCCCGTTAATCATGACCATGCCATTAATTGACGTACACATTATCACGGGGTTTTTAGGGGTTGGCAAAACCAGTTGTATAAAACACCTAATTGAAAATAAGCCCAGCCATGAACGCTGGGCCATCTTGGTGAATGAATATGGTCAGCAAGGTATCGATGGTCAATTATTTCACGGAGATGAATTGGTGGTGAAACAAGTGGCGGGTGGCTGTGCTTGTTGCGCTGCGCTGTTGCCGTTTCAAACGGCATTGAATCAGTTGATACGACATGATAAACCCCATCGTATTTTTATCGAACCAAGCGGTTTAGGTCATGTGGATAATGTTGCCACCTTATTGCAGGATGTAAGTTATCAAAATCGATTAAAGCTAAATGGCATTGTATGTGTGATTGATCCGCAGCATTTGTCGCAACCCAAATATCGATATCATGAATTGTACTTACGTCAGCTGTATGCGGCTGATGTGTTTGTGGCCAATAAATGTGATATCGCCAGTGAACAAGATTTGTCTTTGTTTCGCCAGCTGGCAGCAGACTTTCAACGTCAGTATATTGAAATTGAGCAAGCGCAATTGACCTTGCAGACGATTAAACTTGATGTCAGTGAAAAACAACAGCCTTTTCAAATTCATCAAAATGGCGCGCACTTTCATACTCAGGTTATGTATTTTGCTGGGGATGACTGGCACATGGAATCCTTGGTTCAAGCGCTAAGCGCATTAGGTTTGGCGAGAATTAAAGGGCTAATGATTCAAGGGGATCAAGTGGCGGTGATTAACATCAGTGATCGACAAGCCAGTTTGAGCTACTCGCCCTTGTCCTTAATTCACCAACAGCAAGGGGTGATTGAATGCATTGATACCCAGCCCATTGATGTTGAGCGAATTAATACCATTGTGACTGAGTGTCGCAAAGCATGAGGGACTAGCAATGATCAACTGGATGGTGGCCAATGAAGCCCTGGTGCGCAGTGCCTGTTTTGGATTTATTCTATTAACCATGATGCTATGGGAAACCTTGCGTCCTAAGCGAGAGCGAAAGCATTCACGCTTACTCAGGTGGAGCCAAAACATCGGTCTTGTGTTTGTGAATAGTTTTCTAGTTCGTTTGATTTTACCGCTTGCCACCATTGGTGTGGCTCAATATGCACATGACAATCAAATTGGCGTGTTCCACCAGCTTGGCGTCGCACCTGTCATCGCCTTTGTATTGACCCTGGTGATATTTGATATGGCTATTTATTGGCAACACCGACTGTTTCATAAGGTGCCGTTTTTATGGGCTCTTCACAAAGTCCATCATGTGGACCAAGACATCGATGTGACCACAGGCTCCCGCTTTCATACATTTGAAATACTGCTATCTCTATTGATTAAATTTGCCTTGGTTTTGTTATTAGGGCCATCTGTTTTTGCGGTAATGGTTTTTGAGATTCTACTCAATGCCACTGCCATGTTTAATCACGCTAATGTGGCTTTACCGAAAAAATGGGACGCGATAATACGTTGGGTGTTCGTTACCCCGGATATGCACCGGGTTCACCATTCAACCATTATGGATGAAAGTAATCGTAATTTTGGTTTTAACTTAAGTTGTTGGGATCGATTATTTTCCAGCTATCAAGATCAGCCTGCCAAAGGTCATTTGGGCATGAATATAGGTGTGTCAGGGTATAACCGTGTCACACAAATCCAATATCTGCCTGGCATGCTGTGGTTACCCTTTATTCGTCCTGAGCCATCTACCAAGAATCCGGGAACTAAGATAGATCAATAAACTCTTAATTGTCACTAGGCGGCTACGTCGCCTTGGCGTAAGATTTAAGCATGATCATGAGTTTGAACCGAATATGAAACCACTTCACATCATAATGTTATGCGTAATGCTGCTAATACAAGGTATTGGTCAGTCTTATGCTGCGCAAATGATGACGGCCCAAGCCACTGCTCCAGTAGTGGGCTCGATGGATGTCATGCCTTGCCATGAAACACAGCCACAAGCATCTGTCATCGTTAATGACTGTTGTGGTCAAGACTGCCAGTGTGACATGCTCACCTGTGCCATGATTATGAGCCTTGCCATATTACACAACAAAGCCCCTTCTCATCAGGCGACGCATTACCTACCCGCTTCATTTACCGCCATTGCCAGCAATCTGTATCGCCCTCCCATTTCAGCTTAATACACTCTAGTTCCGTCTAAAATTTGTCGTTATTGATTAAAAGTGTTGTGCATTATGCTGAAAAAAACCGTTGTAATACCTGTTGTGGCCTTTTTATTAGGAGGTCTTGCATCCGCTGTATGGGTGAATCTAATCCAAAGTGATGGCGAGCAAACTAAAACCCGTGAACCGTTATATTGGGTTGCGCCCATGGATGCGAATTATCGCAAAGATGGCCCGGGCAAGTCCCCTATGGGCATGGACCTTGTGCCGGTTTATGAAGAAAGTAAAAGCGGGCAAGACCCTGTAGGAACAGTGACCATTTCCTCCCAAATTGAAAGTGAGCTAGGGGTGAGAGTCGCGGATGTAACACTAGACAGCATTCGTAAACAGTTAAATGTGGCGGGCTTTATTCAATACGACGATAGCACGGTGCAGCACTATCACAGCCGCACTTCTGGTTGGGTGGAAAAGCTCTATGTATTCAGTGTCGGTGATCAAGTTAACAAGGGCGATAAACTATACGACTTGTACAGCCCTGAACTGGTTTACGCTCAGCAGGAATACATCTCTGCCTTAAATACCACCAATCAATTATTATTGGAATCCTCGCGCCTTAAGTTACAAGCACTAGGGGTGGATGCTGAGCAAATTCGCCAACTGGCAAAACATAAAAAGATTCGCCAGCAACTCACATTCTATGCACAAAAATCCGGTTATGTGTCGCACCTCAATGTGCGTGAGGGTATGTACATTGAACCTAAAATTGAAATATTGGCCACCGCGGATTTAGATCGTATCTGGGTGATTGCCGAGGTGTTTGAATCTCAAGCGGCATGGTTAGCCCCCGGTTTGCCGGTGACCATGAGTGTCAAAGCATTTGCGCAAAAACAGTGGAAGGGCAAAATTGATTATATCTTCCCCAATGTGAATGCGGTGAATCGTACCCAGCAGGTGAGAGTCGTATTTGATAACCCCGACTTAGCGCTCAAGCCCAATATGTTTGCCCAATTAAATATTCATACTAAACCGGCCAGGCCTGAATTAACCGTGCCTAATGAAGCCATTATTGTTACAGGTTCTGGTGAGCGTGTGGTATTGGCGTTGGGTGAGGGCAAGTATCGCTCTGTCAATGTGGCTACGGGTCTTCAGGGGCAAGGCGTCACGCAAATACTATCTGGTTTGCAATCCGGGCAAAAAGTGGTGACGTCTGCACAGTTTTTAATTGATAGTGAATCAAATATTACGGCCGAGCTTAACCGCATTGATCACGATAAACCATCCGCTAATGAAGAGAGTATTGATCGTGTTTGGGTGTCGGGGAAAATCATCAGTGTGCAGCCACAAGCGCTTATGCTTTCTCATGAAGCCATTGAAAAGTGGCAGTGGCCTGCCATGAAAATGTCATTAGAGGTGGATTCAAAACTAGATTTAAGTACTTATAAGTCAGGGGATATCATCGGATTTTGTTTGGATGAATTTGAAAACAAACAGTACCGCATTACCCATATCGAAATAGAGCAACCAGCTGAAGATTCAAACACGATGAAAGTGGATCATGACGCAATGGATCACAGCGACATGAACCATGATGAAATGGATCATTCAAAAATGAATCATGACAGTATGGACCACTCGGCTCATGGGATGGAGCATTAATTATGATTAACGCCATCATTCAGCATGCTGTCACCCATCGTATTTGGGTAGTGATGATCACCGCCTTTTTGATATTGGCAGGGGGGTACAGTGTCAAGCAGACGCCGGTGGATGCCATTCCCGATTTATCCGATGTGCAGGTCATTGTAAAAACCTCTTATCCAGGCCAAGCCCCGCAAGTGGTCCAAGATCAGGTTACCTACCCACTAACCACCGCCATGCTAAGTGTGCCTAAAGCCACGACAGTAAGGGGCTTTAGTTTTTTTGGGGACAGTTATATTTACATTATTTTTGAAGACGATACCGATATGTATTGGGCACGCTCACGGGTATTGGAATATTTATCCCAGGTGAGCAGTCGATTGCCTGACGATGTCCAACCTGAACTTGGCCCAGATGCCACCGGGGTTGGCTGGGTATTTAATTATGCTTTGGTGGATCGCACAGGTCAGCATGACTTAAGTGAACTGCGTTCACTGCAAGATTGGTTTTTAAAATTTGAATTGCAATCGGTTGCAGGTGTGTCAGAAGTGGCCACGATTGGTGGCATGGTGCGTCAATATCAGGTGGAGATTGACCCGCAAAAATTACTGGCTTACAAGCTGCCTCTTTCACATATTAATAATGCCATTCGCCAAGCCAATCAAGAACGTGGTGCGTCAGTAATTGAAATGGCCGAGGCTGAATACATGGTGCGTATTCATGGGTATTTAAAAAATATTGAAGACATTGAAAATATTCCATTAGGGGTAACCGAACAGGGCACGTCACTGTTACTAGGTGATGTGGCCAATGTCAGTATTGGGCCGCAAATACGCCGAGGCATTGCAGAGCTTGATGGTGAAGGTGAAGTGGTGGGCGGCATAGTGGTGATGCGTTATGGCGAAAATGCACAGCGCACCATTGAGCTTGTCAAAGACAAGTTACAACAATTAAAAAGCAGCTTACCTGATGGGGTTGAGGTGGTGGTGACCTATGACCGCTCAAATTTAATTGAGAGCGCAATTGATAACCTAATGTCCAAACTGTTAGAAGAGCTGTTGGTTGTTAGTATTATTTGTTTGTTATTTTTATATCATTTTCGCTCCTCGCTGGTGGTTTTGATTAGCCTGCCAGTTGCCATCTTGTGTGCGTATATTGTCATGTATGCACAAGGGGTCAGTGCCAATATCATGTCGCTTGGTGGTATTGCCATTGCCATTGGTGCCATGGTGGATGGTGCGATTGTGATGATTGAAAATGTGCATAAACATTTCTCTAAGCAAACCGTAACAGATAACAATCGTTGGCAGATCATAGTTGAAGCTTCTCAAGAAGTGGGGCCAGCTATTTTCTTTTCATTGTTAATTATTACCCTGAGCTTTTTACCTGTTTTTACATTAGAGGCACAAGAGGGCAAGCTGTTTACACCCTTAGCGCTTACCAAAACCTATGCCATGGCTATGGCTGCGGCGCTGGCCATTACCTTGGTGCCTGTTTTAATGGGTTATTTTATTCGCGGTAACATTCGTGATGAAAAACATAACCCCGTGCACCGAATATTTTTAGCTGCCTATCATCCATTGCTGGCACTGTGCCTGAAATACAACAAAACAGTATTATTATGCGCGCTGTGTATTTTATTAGCCGCCTGGTACCCGTTAAATAAAACCGGCAGTGAATTTATGCCACCGCTTGATGAAGGGGACTTGATGTATATGCCCACAACTTACGCGGGTATCTCCATCGGTAAAGCGCGGCAAATATTGCAGCAAACAGATCGCTTAATTAAAACCCTACCCGAGGTGAAGTCGGTGTTTGGTAAAATTGGGCGTGCAGAAACCGCCACGGATCCAGCGCCCTTAACCATGATTGAAACTGTGATTCAATTTAAGCCGCCTTCACAATGGCGAGAAGGGGTAACCAAGACATCCATTCAAGAAGAGTTGAATCAGTTAATTGATTTTCCTGGTTTAACCAATGCGTTTGTGATGCCCATAAAAACGCGAATCGATATGCTGGCCACAGGTATTAAAACCCCAGTGGGCATTAAAGTATCCGGGCCGGACCTTAAGGTTATCGAAGGTATCGGCAAGCAAATTGAAACTCAGCTTTCCCAATTAGACGATACGCGTTCGGTTTACAGTGAGCGTGTGGTGGGGGGGCGATATATCAATGTAAAAATTGATCGCCAACAAGCCGCACGTTATGGCTTAAATATCCAAGCCCTACAAAATACCGCACAAGCGGCCATTGGTGGAATGGATGTGACACAAACGGTTGAAGGATTAGAGCGTTATCCCATTAACGTGCGTTATCAACAGGCATACCGCGATAATGTAGAAGCGCTAAAGCAGCTGCCTATTTTAACCGAGAATAATATCTATATTCGCTTAGCTGATGTGGCCAGCATTACGGTAAACGATGGCGCCGCCATGATCAAAAGTGAAAATGCTCGCCTTAATGGTTGGAGTTATATTGATATTCACGGCGATGACCTAGCCGGTTATGTGAATCAAGCACAGCGACATCTAACAGAAAATCTCGATCTACCCAGTGGATACTCTTTAACTTGGAGCGGCCAGTATGAATATCTATTAAGAGCACAACAAAAACTCAGTGTGGTCATGCCCATTACGTTATTTATTATCAGTGTATTACTGTACCTAAGTTTAAAGCGGATCCCAGATGTGCTTATGGTGTTGCTCACCATGCCATTTGCCTTAGTGGGCGGTATCGGTTTGGTGTATTTATTAGGATTTCAATTGAGTGTGGCGGTGGCCGTGGGTTTCATCGCTTTGGCAGGGGTTGCCATTGAGATTGGAATATTAATGATGCTGTATCTAAACCAAGCTTGGGACACGGTAGCGTCCAAATCAACGGTGACTCTTGCCCAGTTAACCCATGCGGTTCAACAAGGAGCCAGTGCTCGACTGCGCCCGATCTTGATGACATCGTTATCCAGTGTGGTGGGGCTGTTGCCTATTATGTTTTCTGATGGCACCGGCTCTCAGGTTATGCAGCGCATTGCCGCACCCATGATAGGTGGTATGATATCAACGATTTTATTATCGCTATTTATTTTACCGTCTCTGTTTTTTTGGATTAAAAGCCGGCAAATAAGCCGTCATTAAAAAAGCCAAAAAAAGCCCCGTATGAATCGTTATTCATACGGGGCTTTTTTATATTTGTTTATGCTTAGAATAAATAAAGAATGGATAGACTGGTGGTTGTATCCGTTTCTTCTTTATCTTCTGGCACCTCAGTATTGTGAATGACATTAAACGAGGCTTTTAAACTTAAATTACCCATGAGTTTGGCTGAAACAGAGGTCTCGGCTTTACTCTTGGTATTATCGTTACTTTCTAGCGCGGCTTCCGTGCTGATGGTTTGTTTAAACTTAGCTGTTTCGCTTAGGGTTAAGCGATAATCCAGCGCCAAACGAATAATTCCGCCTTCCTCGGTTGAGCCGTCATTCAGTTCACTGAAAAAATAACCCGGGCCCGCATTGTATTCAAGCGATGATGTTTCATTGCCAAATACTCGATCGGCATAACCCGCAGCGACAGAGTTTTGATGTTGGAAACCTGCAAAACGGTCATTTTCATACGAGCCATACACAAACAAAGCAGAGTGTTCTTCATTTAATTTATAATCACCCTGAGCTGACGCAAAGTAGCGCTCGGCACTGGTTTGGGTTTTCTTGGTGCCGTCATCTTCTTCAATTTTTTCTTCTTTGAATAACGTATCAATTAGATAACTATTTTTCCAAGAAGTTAAATCCTGAGTGACCGATAGCTTGCCTTTAATCGAGTTTGTTTCGGTGTTCCCTGAGGTGGAAACCAAACCTAATTCAACTTCACCAGTGGCCGGTGCAATCGCCCAGCTCATGTGTGCCGCTGATGCTAATGCAACTGACAATAAGGTTTTAGAGAAAGACATTATTATCCCTTCTTATTTTGATGAAAGTGAACATCCATTTGCGGAAATGGAATACCAATGCCTGCATTATCTAATGCCTGCTTAATGGTTTGATTTAATTCAAATTTAACTGCCCAGAAGTCAGCCGTGTTCACCCATGGGCGCACAGCAAAATTCACGGATGAATCAGCAAGTTCTAACACGCCAACGGTGTAGGCTGGCTCTTTTAAAATCAGCGGATGATTATCAAGAATAGACTTAAGTAAGGTTTCGGTTTCTTTTAAGTCGGCATCGTATGCCACGCCAATGACCAGATCAATTCGACGAGTCGGGTTAGATGAGTAATTGGTAATGGCACTGCCAGTCACTTGCGCATTGGGGATCACTACGCGCTTATTATCCGGTGTGGTTAACACCGTTGAAAAGATTTGAATTTCTTTAACAACACCTGCAACACCGCCAGCTTCAATATAGTCCCCTGCTTTAAAAGGGCGAAAGCCTGCGATCAAAATACCGGATGCAAAATTGGAAAGAGAGCCTTGTAAAGCCAATGCGATGGCTAAGCCGGCTGCACCAATGATGGTGACAAAAGTAGTGGTCTCAATACCAAGATGACTTAACCCGGCAATGATAACGGCAATGAGGATGAGGATGCGTACAAGACTTTGTACAAACGCAGAGATAGCCGTATCAATGGATTTTCTTTCAAGTAAGCGTCCAACCCATCTGGACGCTAACTTGCTGAACTTAAAGCCCAGCCAAATAATGAGAACAGAAACCAAGATGCGTAAACCGTAGTCTTGAATAACAGCTTGGTTCTCAATCACAAAATTGTTAAGAAAATCCATTGTGCTCCTTAGATTGACTAACCTAAGGGTCAGTCAATGAAAATGATTTTAGCCAATAATAATACAGCAATCACACAAACACTAGCACTCAGCTCTTTACGCTTACCGCCTAATAGCTTGGCCGCTGCGTAAGTAATAAAGCCCAGGGTAATACCATGGGCAATGGAGAACGTAAGAGGCGTTAGTAATAGTACCACCACCACTGGCGCCGCTTCGGTAAGGTCATCCCAGTTCACTTCTTTTAATGTAAACATCATCAAAACAGATACATAAAAGATAGCGCCAGCTGTGGCATAAACCGGAATCATACCGGCTAATGGTGCAAAGAAGATGCTTAATAAAAATAACACACCGACGGTTACAGCGGTCATACCTGTGCGACCACCGGCGGCCACGCCTGAAGCACTTTCGATGTAGCTGGTAGTTGTGGATGTACCCAAGGCTGCACCGGCCATAGTGGCAGTACTGTCGGCCATTAGAGCTTTGCCTAAACGAGGGACTTCACCGTCTTTTTTGGCTAAGCCTGCTCGTTGTGTGACCGCGATTAAAGTACCGCTGGTATCAAATAGGTCCACAAATAAGAACGCAAATACGACACTTAGCATGGCCACATCAAGTGCTGCGGCAATATCCATTTGCATGAAAGTCGGTGCAATAGATGGAGGCGCAGATACGATGCCGGAGTAAGTAACATCACCGGCTATTAACCCGACCACTGTCACAAGTAGTACGGCGATCATTACCGCCCCAGGGATATTACGTTGGACTAAGCCAATAATGAGGAAGAAGCCAAGGATAGCTAAAGCAGGAGAAATACTGGTTAAGTCACCAAGACCCACGAATGTGGCAGGGTTGTCCACAATGATCCCAGCATTTTTAAGTGCAATTAGCGCCAAGAATGAACCGATACCGGCGGCAATGGCTTTTTTTAATGTGCCAGGAATAGCATTGATGATCCACTCGCGTAATTTAAAGGCACTGATTAAAACGAAAATAATACCGCTTAAAAATACGGCGCCAAGTGCTGTCTGCCAGCTATGGCCCATACCCAATACAACGCCGTATGTGAAAAAGGCGTTTAAACCCATACCTGGTGCTAACGCAACCGGAAGGTTTGCCCAAAAACCCATGATGAAGCAACCTAGAGCGGCAGCTAAACAGGTGGCAACAAATACCGCACCTTGATCCATACCAGCATCAGCTAGCATCGCAGGGTTAACAAATATGATGTACGCCATGGTTAGGTAGGTGGTGATACCTGCCATGATTTCGGTTTTGCTATTGCTGCCGAACTTATTCAGCTGAAACAATTTTTCTAGCATGGGTGGCCCCTTGTTGTTGGTTTTTTATACTAAGCACTTTGACTATAAACCCAAATCAGGGCATAAATCTATTTAAGCACTTGAATATGCACTTGCATCCTGTGTAGGATTCGAAATTATACCTAATTCTGACCAAAAGGTTAGTTTTCTACGACCCCCCTTAGGAGAGCCCCCCTAAATGAAAAAGTTAGCCCTTGGCTTATTGTTAGCCGCATCCAGCTTAGTGAATGCTGAAACCTTCTTTAAAGATCAAAGTTTAACCTTGTTACAAGGTAATGATTATGAGTTGGGTGATAACGAAAGAGTTGTCGTCACTTATGAATACCTAAGTGTCCATGACTGGGGCGATGTATTTGGCTTTGTAGATCGTTTAATTGACCAAAATAATGGTGATGCTGAAACCTATATTGAAGTAAGCCCAAACTTTAACCTAATGACTTTTGAATCTGGTTTGGTAAATAGCGTTAAGTTAGCTACGACTTGGGAAATGAATGAAACTGACGACCAGTTTTTACTTGGTCTTGGTGCTGGGCTGAATTTGCCTGGATTCTCTAATTTTAGTGTAAGTGCTTATCAGCGTTTTAATGACTCGGGTGAAGATAATCAGCAAGTTACTTTTGTATGGGGTTTACCATTTAACATTGCGGGCCAAGACTTCATGTTTGATGGTTTCTGGGATTTTGAAACCGACCTAAAGGATACCACCAGCAGCAACTTTACCCCTCAGTTGAAATGGGACATGGCTAAGTTAGTGGGTTATGACAATAAACTCTATGTGGGTGTTGAGTATGTTATGTGGAATGACAAGTTCCACGTAGAAGGTGTTGACGAAAATAACGTTAACCTATTGCTTAAAGCACACTTTTAAATAAACCTAAAAAAGCAGGTGGGGCGTGAGCCTCACCTGCTTTTTTTATGTTTCAACGTAGCAAACCTTAGCGGGTTGTAGTTGTTCGTTAAAAACTGGAAACATTATGTCTGTTTATCAAGATGAAATTAAAAACGCGGTGCGTACCGTAGAAAATTGGCCTGAGCCTGGTGTGATGTTTCGCGACATCATGCCCTTATTACAAAACAAACAGGTGTTTCGTAAGTTGATTGACAGCTTTGTGCACCGTTATCAAGGTATGCAGTTGGATGCGGTGGCGGCCATTGATGCCCGTGGTTTTATTTTAGGTGCACCGCTTGCGTATGAACTGGGTTTGTCACTGGTGCCTGTGCGTAAAAAAGGGAAGCTTCCCTTTGAAACGGTTTGTCAAAGCTATGATTTAGAATACGGCAGCGCTGAAATAGAGTTGCACACGGATGCCTTTAAACCAGGTGATAATGTGTTGGTGATGGATGATTTAATTGCCACGGGTGGCACCATGTTAGCGGCCTGTGAGTTAGTGAGAAAATTGGGCGCCAATGTAGTCGAAGTGGCGGCTATTATTGATCTGCCTGATCTTAAGGGCAGTGAGAAAATCAAAGCAGCAGGCTTTGATGTGTACTCCATTTGTGAGTTCGAGGGGCTCTAATAAGTACCTTTGATAGCGTATAACGAAAAAAGCCCAGTTTATAAACTGGGCTTTTTTTATCCACAACAGGTGCTTTAGCGCATGAATGGGTTCAGCATTCTGCCAAAGAATCCGGTGAATTTCAGTGGAGCATCCATGACCGCAAAACAGATACAATCTTCATTCATACCTGCACGAGGCTGATGCTTGATGTCACTGTCAGCGAGAATAAAATCCCCCTGCTTATAATCGCCGGCATCATCAGAGAACTGCCCAGACATCACTAGGGTGAACTCGTTACCTTCGTGGGTGTGAACAGGAAGTTCTTTGCCCGCAGCGATCTTATAAAATTTCGCAACGTAACGGTTATCCCCTAATGGAAGGGTGAATTCTTTAATGTTTTTCGAAAGCCCACTCCAAGGTAAGCTGTCAAAGTACCCGGGCACAAAACGGCGCAGCGGTCGCGGTAAGCGAGCATCACCCTGTACGTCGGTTTCTTTGGCTGGCGCTGGGGATTCTCCCAGACGGCTCAGTAACTTGCCAAGAAGGCCTTCGCTTAATGGTGTTTCTTGGGAATCGCCCAAGATCTCACCGCCTAGTTGTTCAAATACTTGACTGCGCTTTCGGCACTCAAGGCAGGACTCAAGGTGGCAGGCCACCATGATACCTAGGGCATCTTGTTTTTGCCCTGCTGTGAACTCCATTAAAAGTTCGTCAGAAGGATGATAATTAGCCATGTCATTTGCTCTTGTGCCAAGGTGTCTAGCTTTTTCATAGCCAGTCTTAACCTTGATTTAATGGTACCCAAGGGTAGATCAAGTGCATTAGCGATCTCGCTATGTGATTTACCCTCGAAGTACACCTTGTAAACGATCTGGCGCTGCTCATCTGGCAGGCCGTGTAGTAATGTACGGGCGATCTTTCCGTTCAGATCACGCTCAATATCAGTTTCTAGATCCTCACCTTCTGGTTCAGGCCATAGATCATCTGAAACCACCACGTCATACTTGGTTTTGCGCGCCATATCGATGCGTTTATTTCGCACAATGGTGTATAGCCAGGTGGTGCCTGAGGCGGTTTTTGGATTGAATTGATGTGCTTTTCGCCAGACGGTAAGCATGCATTCTTGCACGATATCCTCTGCCTCGCCGTCCAGTGCACCGCAGCGCATGGCGTAGGCCTTGAGCTTGGAGCCTGCTTTTTCAAACAATTCCACAAATGCGGCTTGATCTTGGTTCTCGGCAATCCTTTTGATGAGATCGTCCAGCGGCCGCAGGTTTTTTGCGTTTTCCGAGCTCAAATTTTGATCCCTTAACACCATGAAATGTAACAGTTTTAATTCTTTTTAAAGTAAAGGAATGAGGGGCTCTGGTAAAGCCCTATCTGTTAAAAACACAGATATAAATACCCGCTGTGATCTGGCTTAGCGAGCGATGCGTAAAAAGGACTGACAAAAGATAGGGTTTATTATGATTTCCACAGATGTATTCGTCATCGGCGCTGGTATGGCTGGTTTGACCTTAGCTATGAACCTCAAGCAACAGGGTCGCCAAGTTGTGTGTGTGGATAAAGCACGGGGCAGTGGCGGGCGTTTATCTTCTAAGCGTGTTCAAGGTACCGATCTCTCTGTGAGTTTTGATTTAGGCGCATTGAGTTTCAGTGCCAGTTCCTCCCAGTTTCAACAATCGGTTAATCAGTGGTGTGAGACAGGTCATTTGCAACCTTGGGTGTCTCATGGTGGCGTGATGCAATACGTGGGCTGTCCTCGCAGTTCAAGCCTGACCCGTTACTTAGCTGATCAAATAGGTGTCCAATTTTCTGTGCGGGTAACAGCCATCGTTAAAGGTGAGAACAACTGGAGTATATACTGCGAAAAGGACGGCCATGAATCTCTCTATGCTTACGCCAATGAAATCGTGTTGGCCTGTCCTGCCCCGCAAAGTTATGCATTATTACCAAGCGACCACAGCCTAAAAAGTGTCATCAAAGAGACCAATATTCATGCCCAGTGGGTTGCGATGTTTGCGACGAGCGAGCGTTTGAGTGTGCCAGACATGATGTCCAATCCAAATGAAGCTATTCATCGCATCAGTTATGAAAATACCAAGCCTCAGCGATCATTCGACCATGGCCTTCATGTTTATTGCGTGCAAGCCAGTCGTCAATGGAGCGAGTCGCGACTAGAATATTCTAAGGATAAAGTGGTTTATGAATTAGCAAATGAGCTCTCAGAGCTTTGCCCTGAACCTTTAATCATAAAAAGTGATTATGCTCACCGTTGGTTGTATTCCCAAGGCAGTGATAACGGCCATGTAAATAGTGGTTTTATGAGCAGTGAAGACGGCATCTATATCTGTGGTGACACCCTGCTAAGTGGTTTGGATGTGGGAGGGGTAGAGGCGGCATTTTTAAGTGGCTGTGCCTTGGCTAAGTTTATGTGTAAAGTAGATAAACCAGCCATGGCGGAGCCATTGACATGAACCTAATCTGGTTTCGAAGCGATTTACGAGTACATGATAACCCCGCTCTGTATGCGGCCATGCAAGATGGTCCAACCATCGGCTTATATTTCTTAACTGAAATGCAGTGGCAAATTCATAACGTTGCCCCCATTCAACAAGATCTGATCTTACGTCAACTGGTCACATTGTCTGAAGAGTTAGGTGCGCTGGGTGTGCCCTTAATTGTGATTCACAGCTCCGATTTTGCTGGTGTTATCCCCGCCATAAAAAAAGCAGTAACCAAGTATAAGATTGAGCAGGTTTATTTTAATCATGAATACGAGTGGAACGAAGCTCAGTTATCGGAACTTGTTAGTGCACAACTAGAGACGATGAATATTCGTGTGAAAGGTTTTGATGATCAATGCCTTATCGCACCGGGTAAGATTTATAACAAGCAAGGGACTTTTTATAAGGTATTCACCGCTTTTAAAAATGCTTATCTGTCAGAACTCAATGAACAATCTCGCCCAATTTATCCTCTGCCAGCTGCGCAAGCCAAGACGGACATTCAAACGGATTTAAGCGCGATTGCAAATACGCCAATAGAGTCACTTACGAATATCGATGCCACTGAAAAAGACAACTGGGCATCTTTGTGGCCAACGGACCCAGGGCATGCACTGACGCTGTTAGAGCGTTTTGTTGATGAAGATATTTTGCATTACCACGAGCTGCGCGATATTCCGAGTATTGAAGGCACTTCAAAATTATCAGCCTACTTAGCCATTGGTGCGATCAGTGTACGCCAGTGTTACCAAGCGGCCATTGTGATTAGTAATGCCTTAGATAACCCAGGTGTTAAGACCTGGGTCGTTGAATTAATTTGGCGTGACTTTTATCGACATTTAATGGTTGCCTATCCTGAAATATGTCGCTTTAAACCTTTTAAGATGAATACCGATCAATTACCTTGGAAGCAAGATGCTAAGTTGTTTCAAGCGTGGTGCGAAGGCCGAACAGGTTATCCTATTGTCGATGCTGCTATGCGCCAATTGGTGGCGACGGGTTGGATGCATAATCGCTTGAGAATGGTCAGTGCTATGTTTTTAACCAAGCATCTGTTTATAGATTGGCGCCTTGGAGAGCAATTTTTTATGCAACACCTAGTGGATGGCGATCTAGCATCCAATAATGGTGGTTGGCAGTGGTCCGCATCTACGGGAGTGGATGCCGTGCCGTATTTCCGTATTTTTAACCCTACTCGTCAATCACAACGATTTGATGAAAACGGCGAGTTTATTCGTCAATATGTGCCAGAGTTGGCCAAGTTGGACAATAAAAGTATTCATCAGCCCAATAAGCAGCAACAAACACTATGTGGTTATGTGGCACCGATTGTCGATCACAAAACGTCAGTGGCGCAAACTAAAAAGCACTTTAAACAGTTAAGTGACTTAATACCGAATAATACTAATAAGGAGTATGGTTTGTCATGAGTTCAAACCAAGGTCATATACCCAAGCCACAGCGAGATACGCTTTGGCAAAACATTATACGTTGGGTGGATTCTGAGGCTCCTGTTGGGCCTGAAGTCGATGAAAATAGTCGTCATATAAACTGGATACGCTGTCTGCCTTTTTTCTTTGTCCATGCCATGTGCTTAGGCGTTATCTGGGTGGGTATAAGTCCAGTTGCAGTGGGGGTGTGTTTATTTTTATTTTGGGCACGCATGTTTGCTATTACGGCGTTTTATCATCGTTATTTTTCCCACCGCAGCTTTAAGGTAAATCGGTTTTGGCAATTTTTCTTTGCCTTTTTAGGCAATAGTTCGGCTCAGCGAGGCCCTTTATGGTGGGCCGCCCATCACAGAAAGCACCATAAACACAGCGATGAAGATGATGATTTACATTCACCTGTGCAACATGGTTTTTGGTGGTCTCATATGGGCTGGTTTATTTGCGAAGCGGCATTTAAAACCGACTACTCGGTGATTAAAGATTGGGCTAAATTCCCTGAACTGCGCTTCCTAAATCGATTCGATATTATTGCACCAGCGGTATTGGCGTTATTTACCTTTATTCTTGGTGAGGTGCTGAACGCGTATTGGCCAGCCTTGGGAACCAGTGGTTTGCAGATGTTGATATGGGGGTTCTTTGTTTCCACTGTGATCTTATTTCACGCCACGTTCACAATTAACTCACTTGGACACATCTTCGGCAAACGTCGTTTTCCTACCAAGGATCATAGCCGCAATAATCCATGGTTGGCATTTATTACCCTGGGTGAAGGCTGGCATAACAACCACCATCGTTTTGCTACATCGGCTCGTCAGGGGTTTTATTGGTGGGAAATCGATATTTCTTATTACATGTTAAAGCTGCTTAGTCTCATTGGAATTGTCCATGATCTAAACCCAGTGCCTAGCCGTATCTTAGAGGAAGGGCGCGACCATGATCGCGGCATAAATACAGCGGACTAGGAGGCGTGCATGAATATCCAAGAATCAAACGTTGATCAGCTTCAACAGCAAAAATTGCTCGTCGAATCATTTAAGCATCTGTACAACACCTTAAATGCAGATACGTGTAAAAGCGGCATCATTGAAATGGTGTATGCCCCGCACATGGTGTTTGTTGATTGCTTTCACAATATCCAGGGTATTGATGCGTTCAATGACTATTGCGCTTCTATTTATCAAAATGTTCAGTTTTGCCAGTTTGAATTTCACGACGAATTTATCAAGTCCGACAGCGCCATGCTCACCTGGACAATGGCGTATATTCATCCGCAGCTCAACGGCGGCAAAACCATTTATGTGAATGGCAGTAGCCATATTCGCTTCAACGATAAAGTCTATCATCACCAAGATTATGTGGATGGTGGCGCGCTTTTATATGAACACATACCTGTATTAAAACGTATTATTCAATTTCTAAAAAAACGCATGAACTAAGCCAAGTTAATAAGGATACAGCGTGAAAAAACAAAAAATAGCGGTCATTGGTTCTGGCATTGCAGGGTTAACATCAGCGCATTTATTAAGCCGCGAACATGAAGTTTCTTTATTTGAAGCCAATGATTACATCGGTGGCCACACCCATACTCGTCCGGTTGAATTGCAGGGCAAGGTGTATCCAGTCAATACAGGTTTCATCGTATTTAATGATTGGACTTACCCTAACTTCATCAAGCTGATGGACCAGCTTGGCGTAAAAAGTGAAGACTCTGACATGAGCTTCAGTGTGCGCGATGAAAATACTGGAATTGAATACAACGGCACCAGCATCAACAGTTTGTTTGCGCAGCGCCGCAATCTATTTCGTCCTTCTTTTTTGCGTATGGTTAAAGATATTTTACGCTTTAATAAACAAACCGTATCAGCGTTAGAAAACGATGAAATAGGTGAGGGCGAAACGCTTGGTGAGTTTGTGGCTAAGCATGGTTATTCAAAATCATTTGTGAACCATTACATTGTCCCTATGGGTGCGGCTATCTGGTCTGCCTCTGAAGATATGATGATGGATTTTCCACTTAAGTTCTTTCTGCAGTTTTTCAACAATCACGGCATGTTAAGTGTTGATGAACGACCACAGTGGCGTGTATTAACCGGCGGCTCACAGTCTTATGTGGAACCCATTACTCGCCCATTTAAAGAGCGTATTCATCTTAATACCCCCATTACAAAAGTAGAGCGAAGCAGTGAAGGTGTGACCTTATACAGTCATGACAAATCCTTTGAATTTGATCAGGTGATTTTTTCTTGCCACAGCGATCAAGCATTAAATATGTTGGCGGATCCTAGTCAGCTAGAGAGTGATATTTTAGGTGCGCTGCCGTTTCAAAAAAATGATGTGATCCTGCATACCGATGACAGTATGATGCCTAAACGCAAACTGGCTTGGGCCAGTTGGAACTACCATATTCCTCAGCGTAAAAGCGACACCGCGATGCTCACCTATAATATGAACATACTACAAAATTTCCATGACGCACCAGAAACCATACTGGTAACCTTAAACCGCTCACAAGAAATTGATCCAAGTAAGATATTGTCCAAATACAGCTATGCTCACCCTGTTTTCACCCTTGATGGGATTAAAGCCCAACAACGTCATGCTGAAATCAGTGGGCAAAATCGTAGCCATTATTGTGGTGCTTATTGGTTTAATGGCTTTCATGAAGACGGTGTAAATAGTGCGCTTAGAGTAGTGAAGCAGTTTGGTATTACGCTATGACAAGTCAGACCAAAGCGTTGCATAGTCGTGTTTATAAGGGTGAGGTTAGGCACCGTCGCTTTATGCCGGTGAAAAATGCCTTCACATACGACATGTTTATGCTTTATCTAGATTTAGATGAAGTGCGTGGTTTATTCTCAAACAAATGGTATACAGGCTTTAACCGTTTAAATATTGCCAGCTTTAAACGCAGTGATTATTTCAATCCACAGACACCTGATTTGAAGCAAGCGGTCATTGATAAGGTCAATCAATATGCGTTGGAAAATGGCCAGTCTGGTTTGGCCATCCAGTCGGTGAGAATGCTGACTCATGCTCGATACTTTAACTTGATCTTTAATCCGGTGTCTTTTTATTACTGCTTCGATGCCGATGACAACCTACTCGCTATTTTGTCTGAAATTACTAACACCCCTTGGGGGGAAAGACATGCATATGTGTTGTTAGTGGGGGGAAGTACGGTTGATCGTGAATACCAACTGAAAGGGGATCGTCATCACGTGTTTCAGTTTGATAAACAGTTTCATGTATCCCCGTTTAACCCTATGAATATGCAATATAACTGGGTGTTGTCAAACCCTAGTGAAAAGCTACACATACACATGGACAACACACAGCAGCAAGGTGAAATGATCGATAAACATTTCGATGCCACTTTAATGCTTCAAGAGTATGAGTGGCAACCGCACTTTAGCAAAAGTCTAGTGAGCTACCCCTTCATGACCTTAAAAGTGGTTTTGGGTATTTACTGGCAAGCACTTAAGTTGTGGCTAAAAAAAGCCCCGTTTTATGATCATCCTGGCACCGATGTGACGCCAGTGAGTGACCGAGTTGTCAACAAATAACAATATACTTGTGGGGCTCGCCCCAAAATGGAGAAACCAATGAATTCAGTTGCCAGTTTACCCAAAAAGAAAAACCGTATGTCCATGCTGAGTCAAATGGCAAAAAGCATTGTACTTAAGCAACTTAAAAAATTGCACACCGGTTGCATTGTGATTAGAGATAACGGTGAGGTTATGCGTTTTGGTGAGCCTTTAGATAAAGGCGATGATCTTTATGGTGAACTCACCATTGAAGATGCACACACCTATAGTGACATCATGACTGGCGGTAGTATTGGTGCTGCTGAGGCATATATGACAGGTGACTGGACCACGCCTGACCTTACTCGTTTAATGCGTGTGATGGTACGAAACATGGATATTTTAAATGGTCTTGAGGGCGGTCTTGCCAAAATTTCCAAACCGTTTTTAAAAGGTTTTCACTGGTTAAACCAAAATACCGAAAAAGGTTCTCGTCGCAATATTGCTGCGCATTATGATTTGGGCAACGACTTTTTTAAATTATTTTTAGATCCTACTATGATGTATTCATCTGGTATTTTCCCAAGTGAAGAAGCCACCATGGAACAAGCATCTTTAAATAAACTAAGAACCATTTGCGAAAAACTTAACTTAACTGCCGACGACCATGTGGTTGAGATCGGTACAGGTTGGGGCAGCTTTGCCGTATATGCGGCTAAACATTATGGCTGTAAAGTAACGACGACCACTATCTCAGAGCAGCAGTATTTATATGCGCAACAGCAAGTGCGTGCAGAAGGCTTGGAAGATAAAATCACACTATTAAAAGAAGACTACCGTAAACTTGATGGGCAGTTTGATAAGCTTGTGTCCATTGAAATGATTGAAGCGGTGGGTTGGAAGTTTTTTGATACCTTCTTTGCTAAGTGCGCTTCACTGCTGAAACCTGAAGGGGTGATGCTAGTACAAGCTATCACCATAGAAGACCAACGTTACGAACAAGCGAAGAATGACGTCGATTTTATTCAGCGTTATATTTTTCCAGGTAGCTGTATTCCTTCTATCGCAGCCATGACAGACTCTACTAAGCGTTCAAGTGATCTAAGGCTGGTACAGCTGCAGGACTACGCACAGCATTACTCCCGTACATTAAAAGCTTGGCAGGTTGCTTTTAATGCTCAAGAGAAAGCCATTACAGAGCAAGGCTACAGTGAAGACTTTCAACGCATGTGGCGCTTTTATTTAAGCTATTGTGAAGCGGGTTTTGCTGAACGGGCCATTGGCGTTTCCCACCTTGTGTTTGGTAAACCCCAATATCGAGATGAAACACTATTTAACGTTTAGTTAATATTAAGGTGGCTTAGGCCACCTTTTTTTATGCAAAGAAAATAAAAATTTTATCCGTTATCTTGTCTTAAAATGTCTGGCTATGTGGATTTTTTATTTTCAGGTTAACTGATAGCCTTACCTCATAATAATAAAAAAGCGCCAGCAAGGCGTGACTTCAAGGGCACTGGATCCTAATAATTAGGATGCAGCATGAAGAACATAATACTTATTCTCTTTTTTCTATGGGCGCCGCCTTGTCTTTCATAGATGCAGGCCATGTCAGAAGAAGAGATGTCACACTCTATCGGTCAAGCCTTTGTAAAGCTTGATCAATACGAACAAGACGGCCTTAAGTTTTCAAGGCTCGATTTTGGCTTGGATATAAAAGTTCAGCTTAATGCCGATGAAATTATTCTGGGTCAGTATCCGCGTTTGGGCGAGACAGAATCAGCCGACATTCACTTTGAAAATTTTGCGTTAGGTCATATCGAAAACGGTGAAATCGTGCCATTTGAAATGAAAGACCCTTTCATTGAATGGGCTTATACAGATACCAATGGTGCAAACCAACTGTCTGGCTTACGCCTGGGCTTCGGTGACTCAAAAGGTAAAATGAGCTTCGATGTAAAAAGTCTCACAGGCAACATTGATGTATTGCTCAAGGGCCAGTATGCAGCCGATACCTGGCTAGGAACGTTTAATGTTGATGCTACCTCTCGCGCCAACTTGGTGGATGCCAATGGTAACCCTGACCCCATTCGCGCAACGCAAGTGGGGGTGCCTAATGGCACCCGCTTTGATGCCGTCACGTTTGGTTTTATCCCCATAAGTTTGCCTGTTGATAATTGCCGAGTGACCGGGTTTGGAGTGAATGACAACGTTTGCTTCAATTTGGCAAATTATAGGTCGTTGGATATTGGCGAAAAAAAGCCAGATGGGCAGTTCGACTTTGCTCCAGGATTATTCTATTCGTTTCAATCTCGGGATATTCGCTGGGGAAACACAGCTAAGGGCGAAGCAGCTGTACAGACGTTTAAAGGGGCGTTTTTTAATATTCCAAATGGCAGTCTAACCCTGACACCGGATCAGGCATTGAATGGCATTCCCCGTGCGCAAACCGAGTTCATTGATCGCGGCATTGGCCGTTTCAAATGAAAAAACCCAGCTGAGTGATCAGCTGGGTAAAAGGGCACTAGACCTGCGGTCTAACTTGAAAGGCCTAAAATTCCATTAGGCG